>JAEEKM010000096.1 GCA_016282455.1 Treponema sp.
CCGTAATGCAAAAAAACAGTGGGTAGACGGCGAAGATCCAGACAGAACCGGTGCCCAGTACGATGGCGTAATCTTTAACAACATGAGAAGCACTGTCATCACAGACTGGCATTTTTCAATTGCAATTCCAGAAGGCTGCTCTGTAGACCCGGGTCCATGGAACGGAACCTTCACCCTTGCAGACGGAAAACTCAATGTAAACAAACCCCACGCAGAAGACAAAGAAAACATTCACGGAGAAAACTTTTATACAATCACTCCGTTAAAGACACTTGGCTTTGGCTGCATCATGTACACCCCGCACGACTACCAGCCCCTTACACAAAAAATAACCTTCACCTATTCAAGTGTTTTAAAGCCGCTTACAAACATGTTCTTTGACATCTTTTTTGTTATTCTTTTTATAGCCTTTATCATCTCCGCAACAATCATGATTCTGCAGGGAAAACTCATTCGTGTAGAAGAAGAAAACAAAAAACTTGAAAGCACGGTAGAAGAAAGAACTAAAGAACTTGTGGCAGAAAAAAACCGTTCAGAAAGTCTTCTTCTTAACATACTGCCAAAAGAAATTGCAAAAGAACTCACAGACCATCCGAGCAGCACAATAGCAAAAGAGTATCCCAACGTAACAGTTCTTTTTACAGACATTGTAGGCTTTACAAAAATAAGCGGAGACATGAGCGCAGAAGAAGTTGTTACCATGCTGAACAAAATGTTCTCCATGTTTGACGAAAGGGCCCAGCGCGAAGGAATTGAAAAAATCAAAACAATCGGTGACTCTTACATGGCGGCAACAGGACTCTCACAGGACAGCAAAAACGACGGCGCAGAAAAAATGATTCACTTTGCACAGGGACTTCTGGAAGATGTGCGCATCTTTAATGAAACTTCCCACATAAAACTTTTAATCCGTCTTGGCATAAACTCAGGTCCTCTGGTTGCAGGTGTAATTGGAAAAACCAAATTCATTTACGACATCTGGGGCGACACCGTTAACGTTGCAAGCAGAATGGAAAGCACCGGTCTTCCCATGAGGATTCATGTAACGGAAGCAACAAAAGCACAGACCTCAAATATTTTCAACTACAGCGAAAACACAGAAACCGATGTAAAGGGAAAGGGTCTGATGAAAACTTACTTCCTGTAAGATAAGCTAAAAACAAAACTATGAGCAAAGAAAAGAAAACAAGAGAAAATCATGTTAAGTCACTCAGGCTTTTAAAACTGGAAAAAGCAATTCGGAACATTGCCTACCCAAGTGTAGAACGGCTCATGAAGGAACTGGAAGTTTCCCGGCGGACAATTCTGCGTGACCTGGAAGAACTAAAACTTTATTACAATGCACCAATTGAATATGACCGGGCAAGAAAAGGCTACTACTACACCGACGATACTTTTTTTGTGCAGAACATGCTTGTATCAGAAGGAGAAGTGGTTGCCTTAGCAGGAATACTCCCCCTCCTTGAACGCTACGACAATACTCCCCTCAAAGACACCATCACAAAAGTTTACGACACCATAAGCCAGATGCTCCCCAACCAGGTGCAGGTGCAGTCTTCTCTTTTAAATGACGTTCAGTTTATTTCCGATCCACTACCGGCAATTGACTCCGAGGTTTTTACAAAAATCTTTGAAGCCATAAGAACCCATAAAACAATTTCTTTCGGTTACCGTTCCATAAGCAGTTTAAAGCACAGTCCGCATAGCCTGGACCCCTACAAAATCTACTGTCAGAAAGGCGACTGGTATGCGGTAGGTTACTGCCACACCCACAAGAGATACAGCACCTACAATCTTTCCCGAATAAAAGACATTATTCTTCTTTCAAACTTTGTGCCCGACCCTGACTACGAAAAAAAAGTTTACATAGATCCAAACTTTGGAATATGGAACAGCAAGAGCCCCGTGCAAAAAATAGAACTTATTTTTGACAAATCCATCAACACCTACATTCTTGAACGCACCTGGCATAAAAACCAGAAATGCACTCAGGACAAAGAAGGAAACGTTCACTTAAAATTTGAATCAAACCAGCTGCAGGAAACCCTTTACTGGGTACTTCACTTTGGTTCCGCAGTAAAAATTGTAAATCCTCCGGAACTGAAACAAATGTACAAGGAAGAACTTAAAAAGATGACAAAGAATCTTTAGTTTTTAGAAGAGATTTTTATAGGAGACCTGAACATGAAAAAAAACTTTAAGACACTTTTATTTTTAACCCTCACTGCTCTGCTTCTGACCGGCTGCAGCAAAACTCAAAACACTTCCGGGGCGAAAAAAAATAAAGCCCTTACTTCTAATTACCTTATGCTTGTTTCAAAAGAATATCCACTGCCAGAAAATTACACAAACACCTTTAAGCTTGTAACGGCAGATACAGTTTATGAAGGGGAAAAAACACAGGTTGAAAAAAAAGCCTATGATGCCTTTCTTGAACTCAAGGCTTCCTTAAAAGAGATTGGAATTGAAATAGGAATTGATTCTGCTTACCGCAGTGTGGATGAACAGAAAAGAATCATGAAATACTTTACCCAAAAATACGGCGAAGACTATGCAAAAAAAACAGTCGCCCAGCCCGGAACAAGCGAACATCACACAGGTCTTGCAATTGACATTGTTCCCAAAGTTGACGGTGAATGGGTAACAGAAAACGCAGACATGATGGATCTTCCAGAACTCTTTTTTGTCATTCACAGGGCACTTCCTGCACATGGCTTTATTCTGCGCTACCCCGACGGCAAGGAAAAAACTACAGGTTATGCCTATGAACCCTGGCACATCCGCTATATTGGAAATAAAACAATTGCCAGGCGCTTAATGGATGAAGAAATCACCCTTGAAGAGTATCTGTTAAAATAAACTATCACTCACCATTGTGCCTGCACAAATCGCTGATGGGACATTCCTCACACTTTGTTTTTCTTGCGGTGCAGATATAACGGCCGTGAAGAATGAGCCAGTGGTGGGCGTGCATCATGTATTCTTCCGGAATTCGCTTTACTAAAGAAGCTTCTACTTTTTCAGGAGTGTCGCCTTCTGCAAGACCAATCTTCGGGCAGATACGAAGAAGATGAGTGTCTACCGGCATGGTAGGCTGGTGAAAGACTACGTTAAGCACAACATTTGCAGTTTTTCTTCCAACCCCCGGCAGGGACATCAGTTCTTCCCGGCTAGAAGGAATTTTTCCGTCAAAATCTTTTATGAGTTTTTCACTTAGGGAAATTACATTTTTTGCCTTTGCCCGATAGAGCCCGATAGATTTTATGTAGCCTGTAAGTTTTTCTTCTCCCAGAGAAAGCATTTCTTCCGGAGTCGTAACTTTTTCGTAAAGAGGGGCAGTTGCTTTATTTACGCTTTTGTCTGTAGTCTGGGCAGAAAGAACAACACTTACAAGAAGGCAGTAGGCGTTAGGTGCCAGAAGCTCCGACTTAGGTTCAGGGTTTATGGCCTTGAACCTTTCGAAGACTTCCGTAATTTTTTTTCGTGAGAGAAGTTTAATTCCAGTCTGACTCATTATTTAACGGCAGCTTTTAATGCCTCTACCTTGTCGCACTTTTCCCAGGGGAAGTCGCTTCTTCCAAAGTGACCGTAAGTGGCGGTTGCTTCGTAAATGGGGCGCTTTAAATCCAGGGTTTTGATGATTCCTGCGGGAGTGCAGTCAAAGACTTCTTTTACAGCCTTTACGATTTTTTCTTCGCTTACGGCAGCGGTTCCAAAAGTGTCTGTCATAATGCTCACTGGGAAGGGAACACCAATTGCATAGGCAAGCTGAACTTCACATCTTTCTGCAAGACCTGCGGCTACAATGTTTTTTGCAATGTAACGGGCCATGTATGCTCCGGAACGGTCCACCTTACTGGGGTCTTTTCCGCTGAATGCTCCGCCTCCGTGACGACCCATTCCGCCATAAGTGTCAACTATGATTTTGCGGCCTGTAAGACCTGTGTCTCCAACCGGTCCTCCGATTACAAAGCGGCCTGTCGGGTTTACATAGTATTTGGTATTTGAGTCCAGAAGTCCTGTGGGTTCAAGTACCGGTTTAATGAGTTTGCTGATTATTGTTTCACGGATTTCATCTTCTTCCACATCGGGGTCATGCTGCTGGCTCATTACAACAGAGTCAATGCGTACAGGGCGGTGTCCTTCGTACTCTACAGTAACCTGACCCTTGCTGTCAGGGCGGAACCATTTTACTTCACCGCTTTTACGTAATTCAGCTGACTTAATCATCATTTTGTGGCTGAACATGATTGGAGCGGGCATAAGTTCAGGAGTTTCTGTACAGGCAAAACCAAACATCATTCCCTGGTCTCCGGCTCCCTGCTGTCCCTGGAACTCCTTAAGTCCTGTTCCAACAACTCCCTGGTTAATATCCGGGCTCTGTTCATGAATCATGCTCAGAACAGCCATGCTCTTGTAATCAAGACCGTAATCGGGGTTTGTATAACCGATTCTCTTTGCCACATCTGAGGCAATTTTCTGAACATTTACATAGGCATTTGTAGTTATTTCGCCACCTACAATGATTGCAGCCTGGCTTGCAAAAGTTTCACAGGCAACATGACTTTCCGGGTCCTGTCTCAGGCATTCGTCAAGAATTCCGTCTGAAATCTGGTCACAAAGTTTATCCGGATGTCCCTCACCCACTGATTCTGAAGTAAAAAGATATGTATTATTTGCCATAAATAGCCCTCCAAGAACAAATTATTTCCTATTAAAATTAGTCTAAAACCATATAAAAGTCAATGTAAGGATGCAAATGTAAAAATTTAAGATTTTTTTAAAAAAGTATGTACTAAAATTAAAAAAAGTTATATAGTATTTTTCAACAATCCTACTGCCTTTTGATGATGGGCAGATTGTATAGAAAAAAGGAGCATAAGTTATGGCACTTAAGAAAACTTATTCTAAGGACAAGAAGACTTGCAACGTAACTTTCACTGTAACCCAGGAGGCAGCCCACGGTGCAGAAAAAGTAACAATCGCAGGTGACTTCAACAGCTGGAGTAGCACTGAAACTCCTCTTAAGAAAGGAAAAGACGGAAACTTCTCCGTAAAGATTCCTCTTGAAGCTGGAAAAGAGTATCAGTTCCGCTATCTTCTTGATGGAAAGCACTGGGAGAATGACTGGGCAGCAGACAAATATATTCCAGCCCCCTTCTCACACACAGACAATTCAGTTGTAATCTGCTAGTTTTTTTCTGAATATTCTGGACTTATACTGAAGAAAGCTGTTTCATGGTTTTGCCCTGGAGCAGCTTTTTTTTATTTACAAAAAACCTTCCCTGTCTTATACTATCAGCAATATATTTAATTTTTACTGGAGAAAAAAATGTCTACAGAAGAAGTTATTAAAGCCCTTGAGCAGGTAAAAGCTTATTGTGCTTCAAACCTGCTTGACCCCCTGGACTATGCCCTTCATGTTTTTAAACATTTTAAAAGGGCCGGTATTGAAGATCCTGTTCATGCAGATTTTTCAAAACTCACCCCTAACAGCAATTCGCAATCGCCAGAGGAGAAAAAATAAAAATGGTAGGCACATTCTGGTCACTTATTCCAGCCATTGTTGCAATTGCACTGGCTCTTATTACTAAAGAAGTTTATTCTTCACTTTTTATTGGAATTTTAATGGGAGGTCTCTTTTTTGCAATTGACGCCTCTTCCGGTTTTACAGGCTTTTTTACCCATGTCTTTAACGAAGGCATGATTGCACAGCTTTCCGACAGCTGGAACGTGGGTATTCTTGTTTTCCTGGTTGTACTGGGAATTATGGTTGCCCTTATGAACAGGGCGGGCGGTTCTGCAGCCTTTGGTGACTGGGCAAAAAAACACATTAAATCAAAAGCTGGCGCTCAGATTGCAACAATTTTCCTTGGCATCCTGATTTTTATTGACGACTACTTTAACTGCCTTACAGTGGGTTCCGTAATGAAACCCGTTACAGAAAAGTACGGCGTTTCAAAAGAAAAGCTTGCCTATCTTATTGACTCTACCGCAGCACCAGTCTGTATTATTGCACCCATCAGTTCCTGGGCAGCGGCAGTTGCAGGTTTTGTAAGCGAAGGAGAAAACGGACTTGCACTTTTCTGCAAAGCCATTCCCTTTAACTTTTATGCCTTCTTTACCCTCGCAATGATGTTTGGCATGGTCTTCATGCGCTTTGAGTATGGAACAATGGCAAAGTATGAAAAGGCAGATTTTGTCTTTGATGAAAAAAAGGCAGCAGAACTTGATTCAAAGAAAGACTCACGTTCCTCCAAAGGTACTGTATTTGACCTTGTAATTCCTATCATTCTCCTTATTACACTCTGCACCCTGGGTATGATTTACACAGGCGGTTTCTTTGCAGAGGGAGAGGACCACAAAAACTTTGTAGATGCTTTTGCAAACAGCGATGCTTCTGTTGGTCTTGTGCTGGGTTCTTTTGCAGCCCTCATCCTTACAATAATTCTCTACGTGGTACGCAGGGTTCTTTCCTTAAAAGACTGCATGAGCTGTGTTCCTGACGGATTTAAGGCAATGGTTCCTGCAATCCTCATTCTTGCCCTTGCATGGACCCTTAAGGCAATGACAGACAGTCTTGGTGCTGCAGATTATGTGGCAGGTCTTGTAAACGGAAGTGCGGCGGCATTAAAGAGTTTCCTACCCGCCATCATCTTTGTAATTGCGGCTCTGCTTGCTTTTGCAACCGGAACTTCCTGGGGTACCTTCGGTATTCTCATTCCAATCTGCATTGCAGTTTTCCCGGAAGCAGGAGACCCCTTAAGAATTATTTCCATCTCTGCCTGTATGGCAGGTGCAGTCTGCGGTGACCACTGTTCACCAATCAGCGACACAACAATCATGGCAAGTGCAGGTGCCCAGTGCAACCACGTAAACCATGTTTCAAGCCAGCTCCCCTATGCAATCTCCGTAGCAGGAGTTTCCTTCCTCACCTACATTGTGGCAGGATTCACTCAGGGCTTAGGCATTGTTGCAAGCGGACTCATCTCCTGGGTCGTAGGATTAGCCCTCCTCTTCGGCTTCCTCTTTGTGATGAAAAATAAATTCGCCAAAACAAATACTGCCCTTAAACAATAATTCCCAAAACAAATAAAAACGGGCCCTTCTGTAAGTGCACTTTTATTCAGGTTCACAAAACAGAAGGGCCCGTTTTTTTATCAGTTTTTTATTATAAAAAAACTCTTATTTTTTTCCCAATTCCACAGACCTCTTGTAGGCTGCAGTTACGGCTTCTATTACAGAGTTTCTGAAACCACCTCTTTCCAGGGCAACAACTCCTTCAATGGTAGTTCCTGCGGGAGAACAGACGGCATCTTTTAATTCACTTACAGAACGTCCGTCCTCAAGGAAGAGGGCTGCAGAACCTTTTAGTGTCTGGGCTGCATAGGTGTAGGCCTGGGCACGGGGCATTCCAAAGCGGACTGCGGCGTCTGCCAGGGCTTCAATAAACATAAAGGCGTATGCAGGACCAGAACCGCTTACGGCTGTAACTGTGTCCATAAGTTTTTCAGGCACAACTTCTACTTTTCCTGCGCTCTCAAGAAGTCCTTTTACAAGACTAACATTTTCTTCAGAACAATTAGTGTCAGGACTGAGGGCTATCATTGCCTCTCCAACAGTTGCCGGAAGATTTGGCATAACGCGAATTTTTGGCAGATAATAAGAAGCAATCATCGTGCTTATTGTTTCAAGCTTAACTCCGGCCGCAATGGAAACAAGAAGTTTTTCTTCGCTAAGGGAAGCTTTAATTTCATTAAGTACTGCAGGCAAAAACTGGGGCTTTACTGCAAGAAAGACAATATCAGATTTTTCTACAACTTCAGTATTTGAAGAAAGGGCTGTGGCTCCGATTTTTTTTGCAAAAGTTTCTGCTTTAGAAAAATCCACATCTGTAACAAGAATATTTTCTCCGCCAAACTTTTTTGCAATCGCCTGCATGAGGGCACCACCCATCATACCGCTTCCAATACAACCGATTTTCTTTCCGTTAAGTTCCATATCTTTCTCCGGTAAAAAATAAACTTCAACAATTACGAGGGCTGATTTGATTTTGCAAGAAAGAGTGTTCCCCCTGCACTTCCGTTCATGAGGGAAGCAAGTGGTTTATCCCTCTGACTGTTTGCAAGCAGCATGGGAATACCTGCCTTAGTAACTTTTTCTGCTGCCTGAATTTTTGTTGCAATTCCACCAGTGCCAAAAGAATTTGTACTTCCGATGGTAATCTGTTTTTTCAGTGCCTCAATGTCAGTCACTTCTTCCACAAGTTTTGCATCAGGGTTTGTCTTGGGGTTGTCTGTGTAAACGCCGTCAATGTCGCTAAAGAGAATGAGCAGGTCTGCACTCCACAAAATTGCAATAAGGGCAGAAAGGTTATCGTTGTCTCCGATAGAATCTTCTTCAAAAGAAACAGAGTCGTTTTCGTTGATGATGGGAACCACACCTTCGTCCACAAGCGTAAAAAGCGTATTGCGCATGTTAAGGGTGTGATTGTAGTCCTCAAAATCTTCCTTTACAAAAAGAAGCTGACCAACCTGAATGTTCTGTTTGCGGAAGGCTTCCTGCCACTTGTTCATGAGCTCCACCTGTCCCACACTGCAAAGTGCCTGACGGTAAAGCTTGTCTTTTTTGTGGGCCCATCCGTTTATCACGGAAAGACCTGCAACCTGTGCTCCGGAAGAAACAATGATTACCTGTTTTCCACTTTTCATAAGGGCTGCACAGCTTGCAGAAAGCATATCAAGAAAAGCTGTATTGATTGTTCCGTCTGATTTTGCAAGAGTATTGCTTCCGAATTTCAGGACGATTTTTTTTGCACTCTGAATGGCTTCCTGTACGCTCATCTTATTTGTCCGTCTCCGTCAATTAAAAACTTTGTTGTGGTAAGGGCATTGATTCCCATTGGTCCGCGGGCATGAAGTTTCTGTGTGCTGATTCCAAGTTCTGCACCAAAACCAAACTCTCCGCCGTCAGTAAAACGGGTACTTGCATTTACATAAACACAGGCTGCATCAACCCGCATCTGGAAGGCACGGGCATGAGCCCTGTCGTTAGTGATGATTGCTTCGCTGTGCTTGGTGTTGTGACTGTTGATAAAATCAATTGCTTCTGCAAGAGAATCTACAACTTTTACTGCAAGAATAAAATCAAGGAACTCAAAACCAAAATCTTCCTTGCAGGCTTTTTTAAGGCAGTCAGGTTTCTTTGCAAGAATACCGCTTGCCTTGAGTTCAGTTTCTAAAATGGGGTAAGAGGTTTCGCAGGCACGAAGCTGAACTTCTCCATTTAGTTCTTTTGCAAGAAGGGGAAGGAACTGCTTTATCTGCTTGCGGTTTACAAGAATTGTTTCTATTGCATTACAGGCACCCGGTCTCTGCATTTTTGCATTTTTTGCAATACTTGCCGCCATCTGAATATCTGCATCAGCGTCAACATAAAGATGACAGATACCTGCACCAGTCTGAATTACAGGAATACGGGCATTCTGCACAACAGTGTTAATGAGTTTTGCACCGCCACGGGGAAGCACCACATCAATTTTTCCAACGGCAGTAAGAATCTGTTCTACGTCGCTATGGTCGCCGTCCATGCACAAATACACGGCAGAAGGAACTCCGTCATGTCCTGCTTCTGTAAGACCCTCTTTTATTGCGGCAGTGAGTGCTTTGTTGGACTCAAGGGCAGAAGATGAACCGCGCAGAAGAATTGCATTACCGCTTTTGTAAGCAAGACAGAAAGCATCGATTGTTACGTTAGGACGACTTTCGTAGATGATTGAAACAACCCCAAGAGGCACCCTCACCTGGCGGATCTGAAGTCCATTCTCCGTTCTCCAGCCGGCAGTTTCTTCTCCAATAGGATCACGCTGCTGAATAACAGTATTCATGCTTTCTATGATTGATTTGAATTTCTTTTCATCAAGGGCAAGGCGTTCTACCAGGGCGCTGCTCATTCCCTTTTCACTGGCGGCAGCAACATCAAGTGCATTTGCAATTAAAATTGATTCTTTATTCTTTTCCAGAGCCTGTACAACACAGGAAAGTGCGTGATTTTTTTGTGAAGCGGTGTGCAGTGCAAGCGTATTTGCCCCTGCCCGAAGTTCTGCGCATACGGCATCAATATTCATGCTGTTCTCCTCTGCACATTTTTTATGTTTAGAAAAAACTATCTAGTAATTTGCCAGAAAGTACATTCCCAAAAGAATAACAAGACGGCTCTTTGCTTCTGACCAGCGTGCCTCTCTTGGAAGTGATTTTACGTACCACCAGAAAATTCCAAATTCAGGATCTATGCGAAGGGCATATTCTTCAAAATCCTTGTTTTTAGACTGCTGACCGAACATGAGGTAAACCACATCATCTACAATGCTGAAGAAGGGTGCATAACTTGCAGTGTAACTTTTTGCATTAAGCTGCTTGCAGAATTCTTCCAGGTGGTATAGTACCTGTGCCTTAAGTTCTTCGTCAGATTTTTCAACCCAGGTTTTTTGAATAAGCAGCACAAGGTTGTTGTGAAAACTTGTCACAAGACGATTTTCTGCATCCTGCTTCGGGTCGGCGATTTTCTTAAAAGCCTCACTGGCTCCAAGTGCCTGTGCAAGTGTAAGTGCGCAAGAACGGCATTCATTTTCTTCCACTGATTCCACCAGTGAATGCATTGCCTGTATAGATTCTGAGTCAAGAAACTGTTCGATTAAATCGCCTTTCATAAGGTGCATTGTAAAGTTTTCCACCAGTTTTTTCAAGTAGTAGGATTGAAGTGCCACTTTCCCCTAAATGACTGTTTCAATTTTACATGTAAAGCATTATACTTTACAAACTTGAATACAAAGGAGGTTTTATGTATTCAAAAAACAATGCGGCGCTTTATCCGCCTATGGGTTGGAACAGCTACGATTATTACAACACTATGGTCACAGAAGAAGAAGTTAAGGCAAATGCAGACTTCATGGCCAAAAACTTAAAAGACTTCGGCTGGGAATATGTGGTGGTAGACATTCAGTGGTCAGACCCAAATGCGGGTGCTACCTGTCCTGAAATTCAATATGTGCCTTTCACTCACTTTTGTCTTGATGAATACTCCCGTCAGATTCCAGCAGAAAACAGATTTCCCTCTTCTGCAAACGGAAAGGGCTTTAAACCGCTGGCAGACTACATCCATTCACTGGGCTTAAAGTTTGGAATACACATCATGCGGGGAATTCCCCGTTATGCCGCCCACACCCACATGAAAGTGCTTGGAACAAACCTGACCGCAGACAAAATTGCAAACCCCTTCAGCGTGAGTAAGTGGAACGGAGACATGTACGGAATAGATGTTTCCAGAAAAGGAAGTCTTGAAGGCGGAAGAGCCTACTACGACAGCATTTTCAAGTTTTACGCAGACTGGGGCGTAGACTTTGTAAAAGTAGACGACATCTGCAACACAAACATGTATCCGCAAAATCCCTACTCGGCAGAAAAAGAAATTGAACTCATTGCAGAAGCAATAGAAAAATCTGGCAGACCCATGGTACTTTCCTTAAGTCCCGGACCTGCAGTAATTGAAAAAGCCTGGCACATGGAAAAATATGCCAACATGTGGCGCATAACCGATGACTTCTGGGACAAGTGGGAACTTCTAAAAGTCATGTTTGAACGGTGCGAAGTATGGCAGCGTCATGTAGGAAACGGTTCCTGGCCCGACTGCGACATGATTCCACTGGGAAAACTTTCCAAAGGTTTTGGAAAAGAAAGAAAAACTAACTTTACCCCTGCCGAAGAAAAAACCATGCTGACTTTATGGAGCATTTTCAGAAGTCCGCTTATTCTGGGAACAGATTTAACCCAGTTAGATGAAGAGAGTCTTTCCCTCATTACAAACCAGGAAGTTCTCTCGCTTAACAGGCAGAGTCACGGTGCTTTCCAGTTAATGCGGAATGAGGACCAGTGCATCTGGCAGAGTTTTGGTCAGGGTTGCCCCGCAAAGGGACAGGATATATTTGTTGCCCTCTTTAACTTAAGTGACGGCGACAGAGAAGTTTCCCTTCCCCTCCAGTCACTCAAGGGAATATCTCCTTCCAAAACTTACTCTGTACGGGACTTGTGGCAAAGAAAAGACCTCTTCCCCCTGCAGGGAGATGCAGAACTTTCCATAAATATCAGTGCCCACGGAGCTGCCCTGTTCCGCTTAAGTTGAATAAAAAATATTACTGTGCTAGGATTGTAAAGAAGGTATACAACTATGGATAAAGATTTTGAAGTATTAGACAAAGTAATCGGCCGCATTCCAGACTTTCCAAAGAAGGGTGTGCTTTTTTATGACATTACCGGTATTCTCCGCCACCCGGATGCATTCCGCTACACCATTCAGAGGATGACTGAGATTTACAAGGACAAGCACATTGATGCAGTTGCCGGAATAGAAAGCAGAGGCTTTATTTTTGCCGCTCCTTTTGCAGAACGCATGGGTATTCCCTTCATTCTCATCAGAAAAAAGGGTAAACTCCCCGGAAAAACCTATAACTGCAAGTACAATCTGGAGTATGGAACTGCAGAAATAGAAGTTCACTGCACGGACATTACCCCCGGACAGAATGTTCTTCTTGTAGATGACCTTCTTGCTACAGGCGGTACCATGAAGGCTGCAGAAAACCTTCTTGAACAGGGCGGTGCAAAGGTGGCAGGTGTATTCGGAGTTATAGGACTTCCCTTCCTGAACTACGAAAAAGTGCTTGAACCCTACCCCACTACCACTCTGGTAACCTACAATTCAGAAAAAATGGAATAATTTTTTAATTTTTTTTGAAATTTCTGTAACCTTAAGAAAGTTGGGTGGTTACTGTTTATGAAAGGCACAGGCAATAGATGCTTGTCTTTTTCATAGAAACTCCTAACTTTTTTCCAAACGGCCCTCGTTGTCAACGGGGGCTGTTTCTTTTTCTCCAGGCAGCAGCATTCACTTCACTTTCCAGAAGAGACTCTTTTTCATCCTCGAGGCTTACAAAAAAATCAAGACCGGTGCGTTTTTCCACTTCATCAACCGTAACCGCATAGTCATAAATACTGCCGGAAAAATTTTCCTGTGGAATAATAAAGGCAAGAGTCATTTCTTCACCGTCAGCATTCAGGGCATAAAGGACTTTGTAAAAAAACTCAGGAACCGCCACTGCATTTTCCCCGATTCTGGGGTAGGCGGAACTTTTCTTTTCCAGAACAGGCCCCGTTATAACTACCACCTGGCCGTATTTTTTTGCCCAGCGGCGAACCTGCTCTTCCAGCTGCTTCCATATTCCGTCGTTAAAGGAATGCCTTTGTGGAGTAATGTTGCTTAAAAGAAAAGTATCACTCATGCTCCCTTCACTCCACTTCATGTCGCCTGCAGGAGCAAGGTGTCCCCTGTCGTAACCGCTTCGTCTGTAATCGTTCAAAGATGCAGACCCTGTGGAAATATTTAAGTCCTCACGAAAATCATTGGAGCGGGGAAAAGTACCGTCTACTTCTTCGGCAGTGAGAGTGTAGGAAACCCATTCGGCACATTCATAGCTTTCGCGGTAACAAAGGGTAAAACCATTGTAGGAATGAACTTCATGGTCGTGCCCGTTTTTTAAGGCTTGAGTAGATTTACAAAGTGGAATCTCCAGACCGGGAGAAACATTATGCTTTGTAGTGCAGGAAGCAGAAGAACTTGCGCAGGAAAGAATTAAGAGACAGAGCAGGGTGGAAATAAAATTCACCAGACAGTTTTTCTTGATTTTTACCTTCATCTTTTTCCTAAAGAATTTTGTAGTCCAGATTACCCTTATCATCAAAAATTTTTACAGTACAGTTTTCCATGGTAACATTTTCTGCAAAGGCTGCAAGATCCATTGCGTAGGGAGAAAAAAAATCATCCGGGTTGTAATCGGTTTCAAGGGTCGTTTCAATTCCATCAGATGCAAGGCGGGAAAAGGCTCCGTTTAAGGTGATGATATCTTTTGCGGCAGGAAACAAAAGTTCCTTGTGTTTTTCAGAAAACTTCTGTTTTAAAAACACAAGCTGCATCTTTTCTATTTCTTCGTGACTAACCTTCTCCGGATCAAAACCTGTGTCCATGCTGCAATTATTGCACTGCTGCCATTCATCAAAATCAGCAAAAAACTGCGAAGGGGAAATTTTTAGTGCAGAAGTAATTGTGTTAAACCATGCCACTGCCCTTCCGGAAGAATAAAAAGTCTGACAGGCAAAGGCCATACCGCGGGAAAAATCTAAATCTTTGGAAGAAAAAACTCCAGTCGCTTTGGGGAAAGGATTATCTTCCAGCTGTGGAAAATCAATGTGGTTGGGGTAAAGGGAAAGTGCAAAATCCAGGCGTTCACGAAAAGAACGGAAAGTGTCCCCCGCCTGTAAACCGTAACCCATGGTAAAACCAAAAACAATTTCTGTTTCGTTTAAGAGACGGGCTTTTGAAGCATAGAGTTTTTTGTCAAAAAGAAGTGCAGGTTTTCCGCCCTCTGTTTTTTCAATACCTGTTAACGGAATTTCAAGCGAACAGTTAAGGTTCTGGGCTGCATTAAGAATTTCTTTATTAAGTGTTTCCGCTTCAAGGGTGATTGTAAAAAAAACATTCCCTGCCTCACGGGCCGCTTTTTCCATAAACTCCAGAAGTGCCTGTTTGTTTTGGGAAAGAAGGCGGTCATGAACATAAAATTCAGTAATGCCTTTTTTAGAAAGAAGGGGAAGTTCCTTGAGTAAATCCTGTGAGGAAAATTCAAACTGCTTTACGGAAGCCTTCCCATTCTTTTCCATTTTTACATTTACTAGAGGATTGCGATTTTATTTTTGCGGCACTCAGACACCATGTTCTCAGGCCAGATGCTCACCTGGGTTTCGCCAATGTGGGCTTTGCGGAGGAAGTACATGCAGAGACGGCTCTGACCGATTCCACCACCCAAAGTCTGCTTCATATTGCCGGAAAGAAGAAGTGAGTGGAAAGGAAGATTTGCCCTCTCCATGCAGTTTCTTTCGTTAAGCTGGGCAGAAAGTGATTCCCTGTTCACGCGTATACCCATGGAAGAAAGTTCCATTGCATTTTCAAGCACAGGGTTCCAGACCATGATGTCTCCGTTCAAGCCGCGGTGTCCGTCTCCTGTTTCTGTAATCCAGTCATCATAGTCAGGGGCACGGCCGTCATGAATTGAACCGTCAGGAAGTTTTCCTCCAATACCGATGATGAAAACTGCACCATATTTTTTGCAGGCCTCATATTCCCTTTCTTTAGGAGTTTTGTTGGGGAACTCCCTCTGAAGGTCATCAGAATAAAGGAAGGTAATATTCTCTGGAAGAAGAGGTTTAATTTCTTCGTAGCGGTCATAAATGTAAAATTCAGTTCTCTTAAGACAGCGGTAAACTTTTTCCACAACCTGTTTAAGGTAGGGAATTGTCCTGTCCCGCTCGTCAATGCAGAGTTCCCAGTCCCACTGGTCTACATAAAGGGAGTGAAGGTTATCCAGTTCTTCGTCTGCGCGGATTGCATTCATATCTGTGTAGATTCCAAAACCTGGAGTAAGCCCCATCTCTGTAATTTTCATGCGCTTCCATTTTGCAAGAGAATGCACAATCTCCATCTGAGTCTCATTCATGTCTTTAACGGGAAAATGTACCGGACGTTCAACACCATTCAAATCATCATTGATACCTGTACCGCTTTTAACAAAGAGAGGAGCAGTTACACGGGTAAGATTAAGCTCTGTACTGAGTGCAAGCTGAAAAAAGTCCTTAATAAGAACAATCGCATTTTCGGTTTCTTTTTCATTCAAAACTGGCTTATAGCCTTTGGGAACATAAAGCTGAGACATATTATCTCCTTATAAAATTGATGGAATTATAATGAAAATAGCGGGATTTTTCAATAAGAGTGCGGAAGAGGGAATGACCAGTTGGAATGGTCCCGACAGGTCAGCAGGTTAAGCCAGAAAACTTTAGTTCAGTTTTGCCACGCTCTGGCGTTCAACGAGGGACACAGGCAGGATGGTTGAATGGGGGACGGTTTTTCCTTCGATTGTGTCAATCAGGACGTCTACGGCGGTAAAGCCTTTTTGCTGCATGTCCTGTTTTACGGCGGTAAGGGGAGGCACGGTGATTGAGCTTACAAAAATATCGTCAAAGCCAATTAGTGAAAAATCCTCTGGAACATGAAGTCCTTCTTCTGAAAGGCCTGTGAGTATACCGGCAGCAAGAAGGTCGGCGGTTGCAAAAGCGGAAGTCAAATCTCTGCGGGAAGCCAGCATGTGTCCGGCTTTGTTTCCGTCTTCCATTGTCTGAATGGTGATAAGGTTTTCTTTTTTTACGGAAAGTCCTGCTTCTTCCAAAGCCTGTACATAACCCATGTAACGTTCGTGAATAACACCGCGGTCAAAAATTTCAGGAGAAACAAAGGCAATGTTTTTATGCCCCTTTTCAATCAGATGCTTTGTAGCAAGATAACCGCCCTTACGGTCTTCAATTCCAACATTTAGTACCTGTTTGTCTTCTACATAACTGTCAATGCAGACAGAGGGTATTTTACTTTTTACAATCTGGGTAAAAAAATCGTCGTCGAACATGGAAAGAAAAATCATTCCGCACATGTTCCAGTTGTTAAAAAGGGAATTGAGTTCCTGCACGGTAGCGACAGTTCCCATCATCATAAAGTAACCGCGGGCCCGCAGCTCACGCTCAATAGAACGTATCATCATGCTAAGGAAGGGATCTTCTACAAGACGGGCACCGGGGGTTCCTATTTCACGGTTTATTACACCAACAATACGGCTGTTTTTATTGACCAGGGCACGGGCAGACATATTGGGAACATAATTGTTCTGAGTAATTATTTTGTTTATTTTTTCTACAGTCGCAGGAGACACATGGTTTGTAGCTCCATGAATGACATTTGAAACTGTAGTTACGCTTACTCCCGCCTGCTGAGCGATATCTTTAATGGTCATAGCCCGCATTGTATCACACCTGAGCCTTATTTTTCAATGGAAAAAGAAAACACGCTGTGACTGTGAGCCGGCAGAGTAAATACTCCGCTTTCAGAAAAAGAGATTTTTTCTCCGCTGAGCACACAGGGTTGGGCTGTCTGTGAAAGGGCAAACATTTCTCTTGGAATGTAAACATAACTTTCCCTGTCTCCCATAGAAGCGGCAGTAAAGATAACTTCATCTTCTGTAAAACGGGCAAAACAAACCGTGTAACCTTCTGCACTAACTACTGCAAAGGAACCTTCGCTCCAGGCTTTTTTCTCACGGCGGATTTTAATGATGTTTGAATAAAAGTCATGCATTAAAAGACTCTGCGGATTTTTTTCCCAGTTCCAGTTAAAGGGGTAACGGCAGGCATCTACAGAGTTTTCCCTTCCTTCAAGGGCAATTTCATCTCCGTAATAAATGTTGGGAGTACCGGGAATGGTAAAAAGAAGTGCCACTGCGCTTTTGTAATCTGACTCACTTACGGTAGAAATGTTGTGAAGGCGAATTACGTCATGACTGTCAAAAAGATTAAACTGCTGCAGCTGAACTGCACCGGGAAGAACCCTGAGGAATTCTATTACACGGGAAGCAAATTCACTTGCAGTAAGTTTATGTTTGTTTGCCTTAAGAATCGGATTTCGTTCGTGGTACAAATCTTTTGCTCCGGCAAACTCACGCACGGGACGACCGGCACCAAAATAATTCATGGTTGCATCCCAGCGGTTACCTTTTAAGTCACAGGCACAGTCTGCCCATTCCTCTGCAAGAAGATAGGCATCTTTTTTTACAGACTTAAGGTGACTTCTTAGTTCCTCCAGCACTTCATCGTGCACGTCCACTTTGTCATTGCGGGCCATGCAGTCTGCAACATCAAAACGCCAGCCGTCAATTCCATAAGGAGGAAGCAGCCACTTTTGCAGGACAGAATCTTTTTTGCGGTAGATGGCATCACGGAGTTCAGGCGAAGTGTAATTTAACTGAGGCATTGTCTGTACGCCAAACCAGGTAAGGTAACTTCCGTCTTCATTAAAAAAATAATAATTTCTTTCGGGAGCATTTATATTCTGATAGGCACCAACTTCAGAAGGATAAAACTCGTTCTGTTTGTTAAACCATTTGGAAGCACTGCTGGTGTGGTTTACAGAAATGTCAAGAAGCAGCTTCATGTTTCTTTTGTGCATTTCCTTTATGAGTTTTTCAAGCGCTTCGTCTCCGCCTAAATGCGGGTCAATGTGAAAATAATCCAGGGCATCATAACGGTGAATGGAAGGAGAAACAAAAATCGGATTTAAATAAATTCCGTTCACTCCAAGACTCTGCAGGTAATCAAGTTTTTCTATAATGCCATAAAGGTCACCGTTTCTAAAATCAAGATTGTGTCCTTCTTCGTATTCCATGGCAGGGGTATCCCATTTTTCACTTGTGGGTTCATATCCCTGATAGGTGTATTCACCCGGCTTAACATTTAACTCTTCTTTTCCATTGCAAAAACGGTCTGGAAAAATCTGATAGAAGACGGTGTCTTTTACCCAGCGGGGAGCATCATAGTCTGCAAGAAGAACAAAGTCATGTTCTTCACTTGGAATAAAATCTGTGAGCTTGTACTGGGTGTAATAATAAATCTTGTCGTCTGTTACAAAATAAAAATGGTAGTTGTAGTAGGGGTCACGGATGGGAACACTAACACTGTAGTACTGGAGTTCTCCAAGCGTGCGGGATTTTTTCATTTCAAAAAGCTGTTCAACGCCAAAAACTCTGGCACGGAGGAATACATTTTTTACTTCCTCATTTTTAAGGAGACGGACACTTATGGTAACTTCCTCACCTTTTTTGGGATAAGGATTGCTTACAAAATTTTCTGTAGTATCGCTGAATATGCTTTTTTTCCAGTCCAACATTCTTTCACCTCTAGTCGTTTTCAATCTGTTCAATCAGTGCTTTTATTATTTCCGTATCTGACTCAGCCTCAAGAAGGGACGAATACAGATTTTCTTTTCCAATATATTTTTTTACGGCATCAAAGACTGCTTCTTTTTTTATAAAATCTATCTGCATTTTGTCAAGAAGAGTAAAGGCTCTTTTTTCTGCCGCTTTATTTTTTTCTTCTTTTGATTTTTTCTTTTCATCACAAAGAGTAAGTGAACATTCATTTCCACAGGCAACTTCTACACTGTACTGAAGTTCTCTTTTTTCTTCGCAGTAAAAAACCTTTTCTTTTGCAGAAGAAACGCCGGTAAAATCGCAGTTCATAAAATGAAGGGTATACTTTCTCTTTTGCGGAAGAATTGATTTGTCTCCGACAGAGGAATGAATTGTAAAAGTTTTTTCTTTTTCATTCCAGGTAAAGTCTGTTGTTGCAAAGCTTCCTTTTTCATAATCAAAGCCATCTCCTGAATCTTCGTAGAGGGAGAAAGCACCGTCACTTCCTGTTGCAATGTAGAGGTCAAAAGTTTCAGGAAGTTTTTCTGCACTGCCTTCATGCATTGCTTCTTCTTCGCCCATGAGAGGGAGAATTGCTCCACTTTTTAAAAGCAGAGGGAAGGAATCTAAACTTCTGTACATGGAAAGAACTCTGTCGCCCTGATAGGTTCTTCCTGTAAAAAAATCTGTGTAAAGGCCCTGGGGGAGCCAGACTTTTGTTTTTGATTTTTTTAATCTCGGGTCCATTTTTTCCGTAACTGGAGCGCACAAAAGTTCTGAACCAAAGTAATATTCGTTTTTCATGTCATAGGCTTCGCCTTTGTGAGGCCACTCGTAGTAAAGGGGTTCAAGCAGAGGACGGCCTTCTTTTGCAAAACGTCTGTTCATTGTGTAGGTGTAGGGAATGAGTCTGTGGCGGAGACGCATTATATTTTTTATTGCAGTGCATGCTTCTATTCCATAGTGCCAGGGTTCTTTGTGATTGAAAGGACTTGCAGAAGAATGAAGGCGCATGATTGGAGAGAAAACTCCCCACTGAGCCCAGCGTACCTGAAGTTCTTCATCATAAGTGCCCAGCATGTGTCCGCCAATGTCATGACTCCACCAGCCGTAACCTATGTTGCCTGCAGTAATTGTAAAATATGGCTGAAAGTTTAAACTCTCCCAGGAGATTACAGTATCGCCTGAAAAACCAATCGGGTAGCGGTGACTTCCAGGTCCTGCGTATCTTGAAAGAATAAGGGGGCGTTTTTTATTTCCTTTATTATCAAGATAATGATAGTGATTTAAAAGCCAGAGGGGATCAAGCCCTGCCCTTGAAGAACAGTTTCCCTGCTGCCAGTCAATCCACCAGAAGTCCACGCCTTCTTTTTCAAGCGGATGATGCAGGCATTCAAAATAACTTTCGGTAAAGGAAGGGTCTGTAATGTCAAAGGTAACACTAGTGCCGTCATTTTTCTGACCCAGTGCCTTCTTCATGTTTTCATAAGCATCTTCGTGGCGTCCCACTCCTTCGGCAGGGTGCACATTAAGGGAAACATGCAGTTTTTTTTCATGCAGTTGTGAAAGAAATTTTTCCGGCTGGGGGAACAATTCTCTGTTCCAGCTGTAACCCGTCCATCCGGTTCCAATGGAATGGTCAATGTTCACTTTGTGCCAGTCCATGTCTATCATGGCAACAGAAAGGGGAATGCCTTCTTCTTTAAACTGATTCATTAAGGCAAGGTATTCTTCCTGAGTGTAAGCGTAGTAGCGGCTCCACCAGTTTCCAAGTGCATAGCGGGGAAGCAGGGGCGGAAATCCTGTGAGGGTAAAATAATCTTTTAGTGCCTGTCTGTAGGAGTGACCGTAACCAAAAAAGTAAAGGTCTTTTGCATTTGTAGTTTTTCTTTCGCTTAAAGTTCCGTCTTCTTCAATCAGGTATGAATCTGAATCATCCAAAACAGTAAAGCCTTCCCGTGAAAGGATTCCCTTTTCAAGAGGGATTGCTCCGTTTGCCCTGTCTAAAGTTCTGGCAGTTCCACCAAGGGTAGAAAAACTTTCTCCTGAAGCCCAGGAATTTTTTAGAATATTTACCGGGCTTTTCATTACCACAAGAAGTGAGTTAGAAAAAACGGCATCGCTTTTTATGTAGACTTTAAGGGCCTTTGTTTCAAGAAGGGTTTCTCCCTTTTCTTCAGTCACAGAAAAATCAGTGTGAGGGAAATTCCTCTTCCAGACTTTTTGTGTCGGCATGTCCACAAAAGTTTTTGTCTCACTCCACTCAATGCGAAGAAGAGAATCTGTTAAAACAGAGAGACGGATTTTTCCCTTCTGGTAGACGGATGAGTTATCTGTTACTGAATCTGCCTTAATGCGATACCGTTCTTTCATTTTAATTCCTTACTGAGTTTTTTTTGGAAAACTTTATTATCTGTTTTTCCAGCTTCCGTCCCAGATTTTACTTTCGTCCTTGTTGATGTAGCCTGCATCAAACTGCTCTCCACTTCCGTTATTGAAGATGATGGAAGCACCAGTTTCTTTAAGGTTAGCAGGAATTTCGTAGGAGTAAATTCCGTTTCCTTCATCAGTCATCTTTACTCCGGGCCAGACGGCATTCTGTACGGCACTTGCACCGTCACCGAAGTAGGCATAGCAGTAGAAGTTTGTCCAACTTGGTTTTGCAGAGGCTTTAATGCTTACAAGGGTTTTTACCTCAGGCACTTCTTCTCCGGAGGCTGTTGCAAAAATCACGGCTACAGAATTTGCATTTACAGTACCGGATACTTTTCCGTTTTTAACAGTGAAGGTGTTTCCGCTCACTTCATCTTTGTAACTTCCGTCTTTTACAAGAAGGCAGTCTGCAGAAGAAATATTAACGTTTGAATCAGAGACATTGACAAGAACAAAACCTGCCCTTGTTCCTGCAGTAATTCCGCTTCTCTGAATCATGAGCACTGCATTGTTACCGCTCACGGGGTTTGCAAGAAGCTCA
>JAEEKM010000097.1 GCA_016282455.1 Treponema sp.
TCAGTTTCTGCAATCTCAACATCTGCAACAAGGTAAGAAGTATCTACCAGAGTTCCCACACTGTCTTTTGCTTCAAGGGAATCTCCTACGGCAACATCTATGTCTGCAATTATTCCGTCAAAGGTAGCAGTAACTTTTCGCTCTGCAATTTTTTGAACAAGAGCATTGCGCTGGGTTTGCATGAGTTCCAGTTCTTTTTTTGAACCTGCAATTTTTGTTGTTTCCATGTCGTAGTCGTGTTTGGCAAGATTATATTTCTGGGTGGTATCATCCATCTGCATAATCACATCGCCTTTTTTTACGTGGTCTCCCTGCTTTACGTAAACCGCCATTACTGTTCCGTCAGAGAGAGCCTGAAGGGTCTGTTCCTGGGCGGCAGAAGCAACGCCTGCAATATCAATGGCATTCTGATACACTTCTTTTTTTACAACATAAGTTTCTGTAAGGGCACTGCTTTTTACCACAACACTTCTTGCAATAAAAAGTCCTGCTCCCACAAGCACAAGAAGAACAGAAGCGATAATTAAAATACGAAGAGTTTTTTTTGTCATTGCCATTATTCAGTCTCCTTCTTTTCTTCCTGCAAAAGTTCACCGTCCCTTCGGAACAAAAGCTGGGTTTCATCATTGTATATAATCAGCTGAATGTCATTTATAAGACACTGTATGCGGTAATTTTCTTTGTTCACATGAGACGAGCGGTATTCACTTTCTGTAATTACACCGCGGTCAAAATATAATTTATTATCTGCTTCAAGCTGACTGTAAAGGGTAAAGAATTCCAGGTTGCTTTTTTTACTCCAGAGAATATCTTCAAGAGAAGTTTCCTGAGTGATTACTGCAGTTTCATATTTGTTTTCTGCAGACCGAATGGAAATCATTTCCTGTTCTTCATCCAGCCGTAATTTTTTTTCACTGATTGAGTTCTCGAAAAATGCACTGGGGTCAAGGGAAAAACCAAGACTGTAAGAGGGATTAAGACTTTCTGTATTCATGGGAAGTGAAAGACCTGTATTAACGGAAAGGGCACTGTTCTTTAATGCAAAACCAAGTCCTGCATCAAGGGAGTCTACCTTGGAATTATTAAAAGCATTTTTATTTCCAAAAGTGTAACCCACAGAAGCCGTAAGAGAAAATGCCTTGTCTGCCTTACGGGTACGATCGTTTATATGTTTTGTCCAGAGGGCCGACTCAATTTCTGTATAATCATTTTTGTTAAAGGAATGAACATCCACCGCCTGCACGGAAATAATTTCGTCCGGAAGATATTCCATTGCATTGCTTCCTTCATATTCTTTTCCGCAGCGGGAATAAAAAATCTTCATTTCCCTTTCCAGTTCATGCTGTTTGTTTTCCACAGTGCGCCTGTCAGAAAGAACCTGCATTTGCGCAGACCGGTATTTCGAAGACCCTGTACTGTATCCTTTTGCACGAACTTCTTCAAATTTTATTTCATCATCATAAAGATCTTTTTCTGCCTTAATGATTGAAACTGCTATTTGAAAAAGTGATTTGATGTAGGTGTAAAATTCTTTTTCTGCCGTAACAAATCCGTTCTGTAAATTTCTCTGTGCGGTAAGAAGTGTGCGCTGAGATTTTAAAAGTGCTATTTCTCTTTTTTCCCTGTTGCCTGAAAATAGATCTGCACTTAAAGATAAACTTGTGTTGGTAAACTTTGTTTCTGCAGATGAGTCGAAAGTTGAAGAAAGGGTGAAAGAAAGATTGTTTCCCTGTGGAATGGAAAAACTTGCAGAAGGGGAAAACTTTATTGTTGTAGAATCGCCTGTAATAAAACGAATGGTTCCGCTTGAAATTTTAAAACTCAAGCCCTGGGAGATTTTTGTTGACTCATGTGACAGCATCTGCTGTTCAACTTCCGCCGAAAGGTTCTGTAGACTCAAGTTGTTCTGGAAGTAGCCTGTAAGCAGTTCGCTCAGCGTTGCCTCTGCCGCAAGGGGAAACATAAAAGTCAGCCCCAGCAGGCAAAGGCATATTTCTTTCCGAAGTTTCATAATACTACTTTAGTGCAGAAACCTTAAAAGGACTTTTAATTATTCCTCCGAATCATCAAGCACAGATGAAGGCATATTGGTCTGCTTTCTTGGTTTTGCTTCTTTCTTTTTATCTGCATTTACACCAGTTCTGATTTTAAACATGGAGTCGTCAAACTTATCTTCAAAACCAAAATGCCTGATGACGGCAGCAGAAATTTTATTGTAAAGGAAAAAACTTAAAAGAAGTCCGCCCACAAGGCAAACCATAAGGGCTGCAGAAAAAATGGAAGAACTTTCTACATGAAAAACAAAACGCAGCAGGGCAAAACTTCCCAGTACCAGTGCAGTAATGACCAGTACTGTAAGAAGAATATTTGCCGCGGTTGAAATTACAAGATACAAAAGTGTAAAACTTTTTTTATTCATTTTTCTTCCTTAGATTTTTTTGAATCCTTAACAATCTGAACAATGAAGGTGATGATAAAAATAATTCCGCATACTACTACTGCAGAATCTGCCACGTTAAAGGTTGGCCAGCGTTCCCAGGAGAGCCAGGAGAAAGGTCCCTTCTTTGGGAAAGATGCACCTTTAATGCTGCCAAAGAAAATGCAGTCAATAAAATCAACAACTCCATCGGGACGGAAGAAACGGTCAACAAGATTTCCAAGTCCACCGCCAAGAATGCCGCAGATTGCCCAGCGCTGAGTCTGAGTAAAATCTTTGTTCCTGAAATAAATTACGTAAACAAGAATAATTACAATCAGGGGAATGACTGCGAATAAAATTGCACGAACATTCTGCGGGAGGGATGAACCCATACTAAAGGCAACTGCCTTGTTGCGCACGTGAATAAAACGAAGGACAGAACCCAATACGTTTATAATGCCGTCTTCTTCGCTTGAAAAAGGATTAAGTCGGGGAATAAACTTTACAACCAGTGCCTTTGTAATCTGGTCAAGCAGCAGCACGATTGCTGAAAGTGAAAGCGGTATGATTTTTTTTGTAAGCTCTTTATTCTGATTCATGATTTCTCCAGTATACTATTGAAGTTTATTTTCGTCCACTGCCAGTGAAGGAAGAGAAGCCTGACTGTTTGCAGAAACTTCCTCTGCCATGGAAAAGGCTTTTTCCAGTTCACTTGCCATGTGACTTGACATGTAAAGACTGCCGTCGCGCTCAACGCCCATAAATCTTGCAGTAAGAGGCTCCGTGTTTTCTATTGGACCAAAACCTTTTGTTTCATAAGCACTTGTTTCTGCAAATTCATAGCAGCCGTCAAGAAGATTTCTGTTTGCTTCCTGAACTTCTGTAAAGATTTCTGCATCATCTTTTTCTGTAACAAAGAAAACAAAATCTTCTTCCCTTACACCGGAAAGTTTTATGAGGGAATTACATTCATCTATCAGCAGGGAACGATTGTCCTTTAATAGTTTTTTGTATTCCTCTTCTCCCCTGTTAAAGAAGACGTAGTTAAAACCAAAGCGCCTGAAAGAACGGAAGTCCATTGAGTTGCCAAAATATTTTTGTTCAGGAGTATTAAACTCACCCACGTAAACAAGGAATCCATCCTTTGCAAGTTTTGCACAAACCGCTTCGTACACTTCCGGAGCAGAAAGTTTTGAAGGAATGAAAAGAATGACTCTATTTTTTTCTACAGATTCTTCTTTATCTGTCTTTTCATATTTCCACACTTGCGCAGTGTTTACTTTTAATGGATTGTCTTCGGAATTAAAACCTTCTTTAAAATTTCCGTGATAGGAAGTAGAAGAAAGAGTAACTCCGTATTTTTTTAAATTTACAAGAGCCGGACGGAAGTAAATTGCAAGTACAAGGCAGGCAATTACAAGAACCATGTTCACTATGGAAATGAGAACAAAAGAAAATCCGTAGTGGTCAATTACAAGATGGGAAAGAAAACGCAGGAGTGCACGTACGTTCCAGATTGCAACAAAAAGTGCCAGGGCAGAAATCAGAAAATCAAAGGCAGTAAGACCCCATGCAAGAATGTTCAGCACAGACACCAGAAAAGCAACGAGAGGAACTATTGCCAGTGCATCTGACTGAACTTCTTTTATAAAAAGAAAACGGGAACTTGAAAGAAGAAGCAAAAAGAGTACCAGAAGTTCACTGATAAAATGATTTGCCATGAAGCTTTCCCTACTGTAATTTCAAAGTCCAGGAATAAAGTATCTTCTCAAAGTAAGCGCGGTTTTTCTGATAGGCTCCTTCAAAAACTGTAAGTGAAAAAATGTGGGCACTGCCGTCTTCTTCACGGAAGAGAGTTTTAAACACACGGGTCACGCCGTCTCCTTCGGAATACCAGAGCACACAGGATTTTGCAAGAAGATTATCTGCAGAATTTTCCCATTCACTTTTACTGTGCTTCCAGAGAGGATATGAATGTGTGTGTCCCATGAGGGAAGACTTAAGGGCACGGAAGTAGGAATCCTGGTCAATGCTGTCTCCGCTCATCATGGTAAGAACTGCAACATCACCCAGCACCCAGAGGTTTTCCATGCTTTGAGTCCAGGCTTCATCAAGTGTAACTTTCTGTTTTCCATAGTTTACGGGAAGAGGATTTTTATTTGACTTTTTGATTTTTCTTTTTTTATCCTGCGGAAGTTTTTTGATTCCCCTGTAGGAAGAAAAAGTGTCGTCGCTTGAAGAAAGCACCCGCCCCGCAGTTTCTACAGAAAATATTTCTTTTCCTGCAGCAGAAATAGAACGGATGTTAAAAAGAGGAACGAAGGGGTCGTATTCCAGTACAACTTCTCCGCCAAACTCAGAAAGATTTTCTGTGCTTTTAAGAAGACTCATGTCCTCAAAAGAAACTTTTTTTCTTGCAGAAACAAATGTGTAAAAAAGAGAATGAATGTAGTTTACAATGTCTGTATCCTCTGCAGTACCAGCCCCTACAATTTTTTCTCCGGTAATCTCAAGGTTTTCCCCTTCAGGATTTATGGAAAGGTAAACGGTTATATCCTTTTCAGTAAGCTTTGCTTTTTTGTCCGCAGGTGAATAGTAACGGGCACCATAAGTTCCTTCATCAAAAGTAATAAAACCAATTATGCTTTCCCGTTTAAAACTGCTGTCCCTGTAATAGACAAAGTCGCCGGAAGAATCTGCTAAGGGAGACTCAAAACCCGGCAGTGCAAAAACTGCTGCTGCTGAAAAAAGAAGCAGAGAAAAAAATGCAAGTTTTGTTTTGCAGAGAATATTTTTCATAAAGCCTTCCTATGCTTCAAGAGCAACAAGTGCGTCTTCTACCATCTGGGCAACCTGGCTTGTAGCAGAATCAAGCGGAATAAGTTTTGCTTCAGCCTCGCTTCTGAGTTTAACTTCTACATTGGGAAGATTTTTGTCGCCAACGGTAATGCGGATGGGGAAGCCCATAAGATCCATGTCATTGAACTTAACACCGGGGCGTTCATCTCTGTCATCAAGAAGAACTTCAATTCCTGCTTCCGTAAGTTCCTTGTAAAGACGGTCAGCGGCTTCTTTCATTGCTCCATTGTACTTGATTGGAACAATTGCAACCTGGAAGGGAGCAACACTCATCGGCCAGATAATTCCCTTGTCGTCGTGGTAGGCTTCAACAATACTTGCAAGAACGCGGTCAACACCGATTCCATAGCAGCCCATTGTTGGAACAGAAGCTTTTCCGTTTACGTCCAGGTAGGTAACACCCATGCTCTCTGTGTATTTTTTTCCAAGCTTAAAGATGTGTCCCAGTTCGTTTCCTTTTGTGCTGTAGAAAGTTCCGCCGCAGCAGGGGCATTTGTCTCCGGGAACTACTGTGCGGACATCTGCATTCATCCAGGCAGTATAGTCGCGGCCGGGTTCTACGTGTTTAATGTGGTAGCCTTCTTTACCTGCACCTGCAATTGCATCATGCATATCATTCACGCTTAAATCCTGAAGAATGGGGCACTTTACTGTAACTGGTCCAACAAAACCGTGGGGTGCTCCTGCAATCTGAAGAATCTCTTCGTCATCTGCAAGACAGACTTCGCTGGCTTTAAGGGCACCGGCAAGTTTTGCTTCGTTTACGTCAAGGTCTGCACGGATGAGTACACACACGTAAGAAAGAGGATAGAAGGTTAGGTTTCCTTCTGTTTTCTTTTCAAGTTTTTCGCAGTGGGGAGCCTTGCTTAAATCCAGAGTGCTGTTTATTACGCGGTAAACAAGTGCCTTAATAAAGGTCTTTGGAGTTGAGTTAAAGAACTTTTCCATGTCTGCAATGCTGAAGACATTTGGAGTTGCAACATCTTCGACTGGAAGATCTGTCTTCTTCTGAGGATTACCCTCGTTGTCAACAGCGGCATCCGGTTTGCAGGAAGCTTTTTCTACGTTAGCGGCATAATCGCAGTCAGGGCAGATAATAAGGGTGTCGTCACCAACTTCACTTTCTACCATAAACTCTTCACTTCCGCTTCCACCCATGGCACCAGTGTCTGCTTTTACAGGGATGACTGTAAGACCCAGTCTTTTGAAAATGCGGAGATAGGCTTTTGCATAAGCCTGATAAGTTTCGTCAAGCGACTCATCATCTGCGTTCATGGAATAACCGTCTGCCATGTTAAACTCACGGCCACGCATAACTCCGTAGCGGGGGCGGATTTCGTCACGGTACTTGGTGTTAATCTGATACATGTTGATTGGAAGCTGCTTGTAGCTTGTAAGACCTGCACGAACAATTGCTGTGTAGGCTTCTTCTGCGGTTGGAGAAACTACCATGTCCTGTTCACCACGGTTTTTTGCCTTAAGCATCTGTGGTCCCATTGTGTCCCAGCGGCCACTCTCTTTCCAGATGTCACCCGGAACAACAACAGTTGGGCGGAATTCCACTGCACCGGAGCGGTTCCACTCTTCCCGGATTGTATTTTCCACTTTATTGTATGCCTTAAGTCCAAGAGGCATATATGTGTAAAGTCCGTTTCCCAGTTTGCGGATAAGGTCAGCGCGCATCATGAGCTGATGGCTTGAAATGATTGCTTCTGCAGGGGCTTCCCTGAGGGTTCTGAATGGAAGTTGTGATGTTTTCATGATTGGCTATTATAAGGAAAAATGCTTTCATGGGCAACTGCCGGAAGCGGGAGTGGCAACGTTGAGAAGACCATAAAAAAAACACACTCCGTACCAAAAGCGTGACTGATGCCGCCGACCCGTCGGTTACGCAGCATGAACCACGTGCTTCGTGCACGGAATGTGCTCTAGAAATGTATGAGCTCATACATCTATGGATAAAATAGCAGTATCTGCGAAAAATGTCAAGATTTTCAACAGTTTTGCAAGAAAATGGCCAGTTTTTGCCACTTAAAAAGCTAAACCTTTAGTCTCAAAACTTTATGTTCATGGCAAGACCATATTTCATGTCAACGGGGTCCAGCAGGGGAACAAAGTCTATTGAACTTACCCCAGTGTCCAGGGCAAGGGCATAGGTCAGGGAGCGGTTGTAGTTTTTTGCACGGATTGCGGCACATACAGTACTTCCTATCATACTGCAGGCTTTTATGGCAATTCCAAGAGCAATGTAGGGCCCCATGGTTTTTGCAAGTAAATCATTGTCAGGATTACCGCCGGAAATAATCAGGCCTGTAAGTGAAGCTTTTCCACCGGAAAGCGGGAATACAAAAATATCAACCAGAAGTGTAATGGGAAAAAGCAGCACTGCCCCCATTAACTGACTAGCCGCAGCATCATTTTTAAAAACTTCATTCATTCCCAGAACGGGCATGAGCCAGGCCATTACATCAGAGACAAGAAAAGCTGAACCTGCAATAAAGTCACTTTGAATAAAATTTCCAAGACCAAAACCAATAGTAAAAGTCTGCCACAAAAAGTCCATAAAGTGATATTCCATGTGGTTTTGCCTGTAGGCTTCTTCCCTCCAGGAAAGAGGCACCTGTTCAGAAACAAAGCGGATATCATCTGAGTTTTCTTTGAGCATTTTTTGTGAATTGAATAAATCCGCTACATAAATCTGACTGCGGATATCGCTCAGGTAACGTTTTTCTTCTGAACTTTTTACTTTTATTTTTCCAAAGATGCCTAAATCTTTTTCAGCACCTTCCTGAGAAAGATCATAAGTATTGTCACGGAATGTAAGGGCAGTTTCCTGGCAAAAAGCCTGCATGGGAAAAGAAAATGCAAGAATTACAAACAGCGATTTAAAAACTTTTCCCATGCTCATATTTTACTCCTCTCCGTTCCAGCAATAAGTACAAAGTTTACAGTGATCGATTCCGGTTGAATCAAGCATATCATCAAGGCGATGGAAACGCAGGGTGGTAAAGTGCAACTGTTTTCTGATTTCTTCCACCATGTTTGCATATTCCTCTGAATCAGGGTCGCAGTATTTTTTAAGAGTCTCTTCGCTTACATTGTCCCCTTCGAGCTGTTTGATTACACGGCGGGTAATAAGATCCATCTCACTCTTTGAACGGCTGAAGTTAAGGTACTTGCAGCCAAAAACCAGTGGCGGACAGGCGGGACGAATGTGAACTTCTTTTGCACCGCTTTTGTAAAGGAAGTCTGTTGTTTCACGAAGCTGGGTTCCGCGTACAATGGAGTCATCTATGAGAAGAATTTTCTTTCCTTTGATGAGGGGCTGTACAGGAATGAGTTTCATGTGGGCAATAAGATTTCTCTGATCCTGACTTGTGGGCATAAAACTTCTGGGCCAGGTTGGAGTGTACTTAATAAAAGGACGTGTAAATGGAATACCGCTTTCGTTGGCATAACCTACTGCATGGGCTGTTCCAGAGTCAGGCACTCCCGCAACAGAGTCAGGTTCTACACTACCCTTATCTCTTTTTGCAAGATATCTGCCGCAGTTGTAGCGCATGGTTTCCACATTAACGCCCTCGTAACTTGCAGTGGGGTAACCGTAGTAAATCCACAGGAAGGTACAGATTTTCATCTTGTCACCGGGTTTCTGCAGCACAGTGTAACCGTCGCTTGTAATAAAATCCACTTCGCCGGGGCCAAGTTCATGACAGTCAGTGTAACCAAGGTTTACGTAAGCAAAGTTTTCAAAACTTGCACAGTAGGCACCGTCTTTTTTTCCAATCTGAATGGGAGTACGGCCAAGTTTATCACGGGCGGCAAATATTCCCTCTCTTGTCATAATGAGCATGGTCATGGAACCCTGAACTTTTTCCTGCACATACCTGATTCCGTCAAGCATGGTTTTCTTCTGATTTATAAGGGTTACAATAAGTTCCGTCTGGTTAATTTCACCGCCGCTCATCTCAAGAAAGTGAGTGTGACCTCCGTCAAGAACTTCTTTTACCAGTTCATCTTTGTTAGTTACAATTCCCACAGTGGTAATGGCAAAATTTCCAAGATGAGAGTTTACCAGAAGGGGCTGGGGTTCGTAGTCAGAAATGCAGCCTATTCCAAGCTTTCCGTGCATTTCGTTGATATCATTTTCAAACTTTGTTCTGAAAGGAGAATTCTGAATATTGTGTATTGAACGCTGAAACTTACCGTCCTCACCTAAAATAGCAAGACCTCCGCGCCTTGTTCCCAAATGGGAATGATAATCTACACCAAAGAACAAATCCAGTGAGCAGTCAGACTTAGACGCAACACCAAAAACTCCACCCATAACACAGCCTCCGTAAAGTGTGCTCAGTTTAGCATATTTTTGATTTGCACTCAAGAAGTGGCTTTTGTCAGCCGATTTTTATATATATGAAAAAGATTCAATGCCTGATTATTGCATTTTTGTTTTTAACCCCGGTTTTCTCTCTGGAAGTTGATAAGCCTGAGCTTGAAGGAGCCGGCAGTTCACAGATTGAATTTGAAAACTACGGTGGTCCCTACGCTGTAATTGAAAGTGCAGAAGCAATTACCGGCATTGGAGAAGCACTGGGCCGAGTTGTGCGTGAAAAACTTACGGAGCCCGCAACAGTTGAACCAAATGGAAAATACACCCTTATTCATGCAGTAGACGGAGAAAAATCTGACCTTCTTGACGGAGACATACTTGTTCTTTCAGAAACCGCTGGGGTTGACCACATTAAAAACTTAAGGCGAATCCTTACCGGTTACCTTAATACCGCCTACGGTTACAGCAGGGAAGACTCAGAAACTATTGCAACTTTTGTTACCATATATAATGCAGTTTACAGAAAGCAGATTGAAACCTTTAAGAGCAAGTACAAAGAGGTCGTTTTAAAAAACCTGAGTGCAGAAAAAGCAGGTCTTTCCACAAACTGGGAAGAATGGGCAGGAAACACCCAGATTGTAATTCCACTGCGCGACCCTGACGGCGGCATTTCCACAGTGGACACTACCACAATCAGTGATGAACAGGTAATTGAAGCCCTTAAGGAAGAAGAAGACAAGGGAATTGACATCCGCGAACAGCTTACAGACATAAAGGCTAACGAAGCGGGAACGGCACAGGAAAAAGCAAAGGATGCCCAGAAAGATGCCGCTGCACAAAAGAAAGAGGGTAACACCGAAGCCGCTAAAAAATCAGCAGAAGTTTCTTCAGAACAGCAGAAACTTGCAGACACAAAGGCTCTGGAAGTAAAACAGGACAGGGCA
>JAEEKM010000098.1 GCA_016282455.1 Treponema sp.
ATGGGAGTAAGGGTTTTAAAAAGACAGGCGCTTACAGGAGAAGTTGCACTTTGGGCCGCAAGAGAGGCACTAAAGGAATCTGAGATTTTTTTGGGAAGCAGGCAGGTTACAAAAGCAGTAAGAAAATCTGAAAAAAGCAATATTCCTCCCAGGGCACAATACGAGAGCATAAAAGCAGAACTTGTAACATGTGAAGGATAAATGCAGGCATGAAGAAGAAAACTTGCAGAAAGAACTATGAACAAATCTGTTTCTTTTAAAAAGAGCAGGCGTGAAAAATACATTAGAAGAGAACAGAGCAGTGCCCTGAAAAGTGAGGGAGAGTTTCCTGCAAACCAGACAAAGGCAAGGATTCCAAATACCATAAGTAAGGTTTGCATTTTTTTTCCGCCGATTTTTTTCCCAATTCGTCCGGTAAGCGAAGAAAAAAAAGAAAGGTGCATTCCGCTTAAGGCAAGTACATGAGAAAGCCCTGCCCTTCTAAAGGCATCTGCAGTGTTTGTTTCAAGATATTCTCTGGAACCGGAAAGTAAGGAAAGAATTAATCCACCGGCATTCCCCCAGCGAAACATTAGTCTTTTAAAGATTAACCTGCACCAGGAACGAAAATGAGAGATTTTGTAAAGAAAGTTTTTTTCAACTTTGAGGGGAATTATTTTATTTACAATAAAAGCGTCTGCTTTTGGACTGTAACTTCCCTGCAAAATACATGACTCGCCTGTTTCTAGAAGAGAGTTTTCTGCACTTCGCGAATAGAGTTTTCCGGGGTAAAGGGATTCTACAAAGTCTGCAGGAACCAATAAAGAAATATTTCCTTTTGCCTGTGACTGAATAAGTGTGGCCTTGCAATCCTGTAATTTTCCGTAGGCTTCCTCAAGGGATACATTCAGGGAATACCACTTGCCCTTACTGCTTTTTACCGGATTTGAACTTATGCAGCCCTTTACTTCTACAAGACCTTCTTTGGGTAAAAGCGAGAAGTATGGTTTTTCTTTTCTGAGGGGAATAAGACCGGTGTAAAGAAAAAATGCAACAAGGAATGCAGAAAGTACAAGGGGGTGAGAAAATCTTTTTTTCAGTAAATCTACCACTTAAGTTTAGCGAGGGCGCTTCTTGCTGCAGTGATTACGTGCTTGGGATATTCAAGATAAGTTACGTAGAGCAGGTAGTCAAAAGCAGTTTTGTCCCCCAATCCTCCAAGAGCGTTAATTACGGAGAGAAGGATTGTTTCGTCGGGGGCATTTCCGGCTTCCATCTGCTTGTTCAGGTCTGCAAGATAGGATGAAAGTATTGTTCCCGTATCAGAAGATGCAACTGCACATACATTGGATATGACTTTTGCAAACTGTTCACGGCTAATATACTCGTGTTCATACTCGCTGCGGGCCAGAGGAAAATAGGCAGTAGCCAGGGAAGCGGCTCTTGTCCATTTTGTATCTGCCACAATCTGAAGCGATGCAAGCTGAAGTTCTACCTGTTCGAGTGAAACATCAGCCGACTCTCCTATACTATATATAGACTCGGAGAGGGCCATTTCTGCAACTTCACCACGAATATTTTTAGAAATTTGCTGATTTTGGTTAACAATTTTCAAAACATCCAGTTTCTGACCCATCGGAACGGTTTTAAGGATGTTTAAGATTTCCCTTTCGCTGTTGTTTGCAAGAGGTCCGTATGAATCTTCAATCTGTTCGCGATAGTCTGGCCAGAGGTTAAGTATATCTGCAACAAAAAGTAGATTAAAAGAAGTTTTGTTTCCGTTTGTTTTAAGAAGTTTTATTGCCTCAAGCAGCACCTGATCCATAAGTGCGTTTGACTGAACTTTTTCTGAAACAAAGGAGTTGATTATGGAAACTGTATTCACTGAAGGGTATGAGGAAAGCGACTGTAAGGCAGAAATTCTAAGGCTCTCTTCGTTAAAAGTGGTAAATACTTTTCCAAGTTTACCTGCTACCTGGGAAACATCTTCTGTCTCCGGAACCTTTTTTAGCGAAACCACTGCTTCTTTTGCAAGGGCTACTACATCAGGATCATCTCCTGTTAAAGGAAAGAGGGAAAGTGTAAAATCAAGTGCTTCAAGGGCAAGGCTTAAATCTCCCTTACCGGCAGCCTGATGAACTGCATTTTTTTTGTCTTCAAGATTACCTTTAAGGTAGAAGATACGGGTGGCAGAAACAGGTTGTGAGAAGACCGAAACCTGACTAAAGAGAATAAAAAGTGAGATAAGTATATTTTTAAGCGAGTTCTTAGTTGATTTCATCGGGAACCGGAACCTCCTCAAGTTTTTCCTCTGCCACTTCCATTTTATCAGATTCAGAAGTATTTTCAAGCCCTGTTTCGTTTTCCTCATCCTTACTGTCTTTTTCTGACTGAATGATTGCTTCGTGCTTGTCTTTTTCTTCTTCCGGAACAATATTGTACACGTAGCCTAAAACTGCATTTTTCATGCTGGGGGCAATATGGGTACATTCAAAATGAAGTCTGCTCTGGTCTAAGGTTTCATTGTACTCAACTGCACGAATTGAACCGAACATCATTACGAGAAAATCATTTATGCTGAACTGAAGCTTTATCTGAATGTCCTTTTTACCTTTTCCGCCGACACGAATCATTGCTCCGTCTTCGCTTATGTCTTCAAGAAGGCACCTGAAACCCGGGGCTTCATCTACAAACTCGTAGTTAATGGGCTCTTTTGTAATAATGTACATGCTGGCGTAAATCTGGCAGGGGGCACGTATGGACTGACGCTTCTGAGCCCTGTCGATTTTATCTGTATGGCGAAGATAAATGGCCCTTTCTCCGCGGAACATGTTGGAAGCAATAACAGTTGTGTCAAAGGCATAACTTGCATCTCCCTTGCGCCAGAGGTAAACGGAAACTTCCTTACCCTTCCATTCATCTCCTTCAAGAATAGTCATGCGGTGAGTTTTTTCGTTGTACTGGCGTGGCAGGGCAAGCACCAGTTCGTGGGCACAATTAAGAATCTGTGAAGCAAAAACCCCTTTACCTTTTAGAATAACCCGAACTCTCTGACCTTCGGAAAAAAAGCGGGTGTTCTGAATTCCCTTATGGTTTTCTGACTCAAGTTTTACTCTTGTACGGAAATCGTAAAGTTTGGAAAGAAATTTCTGGGTGGAAGCATTGTTTATGGAACCATCTTCCTGGGCTTCGTCTATGATTTTCATGATGCAGGTATTAAGCGCAGGTTCTGAAACATAAAGCGCAATGGGATTATCCAGTTCGCATTTTTTTGCAAGTTTCCACAGGGCAGATATTTCATTAAACTGAAACTTATAGTCCGCGCCTTTTGTATAAAAATCTATCTTATCCTTAAAAACTACATGCAGACGTATAAAGGTAACTATAACGGCTACTGCAATCAGGATTGGAACAAAAACGTGCAAATTGACCTCTCTTTGTTTTTGCTATAAAATAGCGGAAAGAGTATATCATATTTCAAATGAAAAAAAAATATCTTTTGGCTGAATTTATCATAGTTTTTCTTATTTTGGTACTCCCGCCGCTTTTTGTTTCTTACGGGGAAAATACAGTCTTTTCCCTGGCGGGCATTCCCTGGTGGTACCTTCTCATTCAGCTGATTTCTGCAGTTTTTCTCGACCTTAGCATTAGAGCAGTTTCAAAAGAAACTTCTGTCTTGCAGGAAAATATAAAAATACGGCGCTTTTCAAAACTGGTAACTTTCTTAAAATGGTTTTCCCTGACTCTGGGGCTTTTACTTGTAACCTACGCCCTTATGGAAGGGCTTTACCTTCTTTTTCCATCTGCATTTCCTGACTCTTCTGCAGAAAAATTTATTCTTCCGCAGAAAGCAGGGGAACTTGTATATATCATTTTTACACTCCTTGTAAGTGCATATTATGAAGAAGTTCTTTACCGGGAGTTTTTGCCGGAAAGCCTGTCAATATTTTTCAGCAGATTTCCGAAAATAAAACTGCTTTTAGAAGCCCTTGTCATAGCCATATTTGCTTTTTCTCACCGTTATGAAGGACTTCTTGCAGTAGTAAACGCCGCAATTTCCGGTGTAATACTCAGACTTTGCATGAAAAAAACAAAATCCGTATACACGGGTGCCCTTGCCCACTTTGTATACAATCTGATTCAGCTTTTATTTTTGTTCACAGCCTTAACTTGACAAAACACTCTGTTAGGTTAATAATAGTAGGCTAGGAGAAAAGATTGACACACTTAAAACCTGTAATTGATGTCGATAAAGACAAATGCTGTAACTGTCATCGCTGCATTGCAGTTTGTCCTGTAAAACTTTGTAATAATGGTGCAGGTGAATATGTTTCTGTAAACCATGACCTGTGTATTGGCTGCGGTGCCTGTATTACCGCTTGTACACATGGAGCCAGAACAGGTATTGATGATACGGTTCAGTTTTTTGCTGACTTGAAGCGCGGTGTAAAAATGGTTGCCATTGTTGCACCTGCCGTTGCAGTGAACTTTCATGGAAAAACCCTTGAACTTAACGGCTGGCTTAAATCTATCGGCGTAAAGGCTGTATTTGACGTTGGTTTTGGTGCAGAACTTACCACAAAAAGTTACGTAGAGGAAATAAAAACAAAGAATCCTCCACTTATGATTTCTCAGCCCTGCCCTGCCCTTGTAACTTTCATTGAAACCTATCAGCCAAACCTCATAAAATATCTTTCCACAAGCGACAGCCCCATGGCTCATACCGTGGAACTAATACGCAATTACTACCCTCAGTATGCGGATCACAAGATTGCAGTTATTTCTCCCTGTTTTGCAAAAAAACGTGAGTTTGATGAAAACGGACGCGGTGACTATAACGTTACCATGAGGAATCTGGATATTTACTTTAAGGAACACGGAATTGATATTTCAAAGTTCCCCAAGACCGAATACACAAATCCTCTTGCAGAACGCGGTGTTCTTTATTCAACTCCGGGCGGACTCATGCGCACTGCAGAACGTTTTGTTCCTGGCATTTCTCAGGTAACTAAAAAAATTGAAGGTAACCCGGTTGTATTTGAGTACCTTAAGGGACTTGATGCCGCCCTTACAAAGGGTGTTAAACCCTACTACCGCCTTGTAGACTGCCTTAACTGCGAAAAGGGCTGTAACCAGGGTGGCGGAACTACCCCGCAGAATCTTTCACTAGATGAAATTGAAAACTTTGTAGAAAACCGTGCTATTGAAAGAAGACGTCAGTGGGATACCCTCCGTTCTCCTGCAAAAAAGTCTGCCCTTAAAAAACTGGACAAAACAATCAATGAATACTGGAAACCGGTTATTTATGAACGCAAGTACACAAACAGAGGTGATGTTCTTGCTTCTGAAATAAGAGTTCCAGACAAGCAGGAATTAAGAAGAATCCTGCACGAAATGGGAAAAGAAACAGATGCTGACATTTATGACTGCGGTGCCTGCGGATACAAGTCCTGCGAACAGATGGCACTTGCAATCTACAACGGCCTTAATAAGCCGGAAAACTGTCACCACTACGTTCTCCGCGTTGCCCGTAACGAACATGCACAGAAACTTCTGGCCGCAGTGAACAGCATTACCGGAGAAAGCGTAAATCTTTTGAACCAGACAAAGAGTCAGGTGTCAAGCCTGGTAAATGTTACAGGAACAATGACCAGCAACGTACAGGCATCTTCTTCTGCCATTGAAGAAATGATTTCTAAGGTAGAAGCCCTGAACGGAATCATTGAAGGAAACTTCCAGATTGTAAATGAACTAGAGGATGCTACTGTTACAGGACGCAGCAGTATTGCAGAAGTGTCTTCTCTGGTAAACGAAATTGAAAATGAATCCAAGCAGCTGCTTGAAATGAGCCGCATGGTTGCACAGATTTCTAGTCAGACAAACATGCTTGCCATGAACGCCGCTATCGAAGCCGCCCATGCCGGTGAAGTTGGTGCAGGTTTCAGCGTAGTGGCAGATGAAATCCGTAAACTGGCAGAAAACTCAGGTAACGAAGCAAAACAGATTGGTGTCGTGCTTAAAAAAGTCAAACAGATGATTGATAAAGCCTACTCCAGTTCAGGTCTTGC
>JAEEKM010000099.1 GCA_016282455.1 Treponema sp.
AAAATCTTTCAAAACAGGGACTTGAAAATTCAGTAGGAATCTCTGCCCAGGACGAACGGGAGTGGATTAACGAAGACACCCCCTATGGCATAAAACAGGTAGCAACTATAGCAGGAAATGCAGCCTCCCTTTCAGGAACTACAATCAACGACAGGGGAGATTCCCTTTTTAAGCAGGTGTGTGAGCAAAACATACAAAAACTTGCAGTCTCACAAATAACAATAGACGAATTCATTAACATTCTGGAAAAGGAAAGCACATACTGATGAAAAAACTCAGAAGGCCACGGGGAATAAAATATAAACTCATCATCTACGGGTTCAGGATTTTTGCGCCCGTAGTACTTGTGGCATCATTTTTTCTTTTCATGCACTCCGCCCAAAGCAAAGTGGAAGACATGAAAAAACGTTCCCTTTCCAACACAAGAAGCGTAAGCATGAGTATTGCCCTCATTCAGGATGAAATAAAGAAAATGTCCACTTACATGAGCATTGACAGTGACATTAGAAAAATTCTTCTTGAGCAGGATATAGAAAGCTTAAACAAAAATCCCATGCTCTGGTTTGAAGAAGCCCCCATGGAAACCCTTGAAAACCTGATTGCCTTAAACGGAGACATAAAAACTTTTGCCCTTTACCCCGAAAACGGAGTGCGTCCTTTCTTACGGGGCATGGACGGAAGCGTAAACCACTCTACAATAGAAAGAATCCGCATTTCAAAGGAATACAGCTTTACAAAACAAAAACCCTACGGCATGTACTGGTGTCCGGTTCAAAAAGCCACCCGGGGAACCTTTGACGTAAACAGAACAGACAAAATTGTCTTTTACCGGGAAATCTTTGATCTAAAAGACCACACTCCCCTCTGCTTTGTTGCCATAGGCATAGACTCAGAAACCTTTAACGACGTCTGCCGAAATGCAAGTACGGGTCTTTCTGACTCCTGGGTCATTTTTAACACGGAAGCAGAAGTTCTTTCTCAGGCGGGAGAAGTGGAAGACAAAATTAAACTTTACATTCAGAGAAACATTGTTCCCCTGCTTTTAGAAAAAAGCCTTGAAGACTCAGAAGAAAACGACATTCTCTCCTTTACGCTTGACGGCTACTATGTATCCTGCTGCTTAAAAGAAAACGCCTATTCCGTAGTGTGTAACGTTATGCCCACCAGAAGCTACAGAACTTTTGCTTTCCAACTTGCCGGCATTTACACACTTTCTCTTGGGGCGGTGCTCCTTGCCCTTTACATTCTGCTTCTGCTCATGTCTCATTTAATCACCAAACCCCTTATCAGTCTTTCTTCGGGCATTCAGAAGTTTGCAGAAGGAGACTTTACCCAGCACGTAGACATTTCTTCTGATGATGAAATTGGAGATGTAGCAAGAGCCTTTAACAAAATGGTTTCCGACATTCAGTCCCTGATTAATGAAAACTACGTTATAAAAATGAAGGAAAAGGAAAATGAACTTGCAAGCCTTCAGGCACAGATAAACCCCCACTTCCTTTACAACACCTTAAACTCCCTCTACTGGCAGGCCATGAACCTGAACAGCGAAGAACTGGCAGACAACATACTTTCCCTTTCACGCCTCTTCCAGCTGGTTTTAAGCCACGGTCAGCAGGACATTCTGGTAGAAAACGAATTTGAACTCATTGAACATTACCTGGAAGTTCAGAAAATGCGCTTCGGTTCAAAACTCCAGTACGAGATTCACCTTGATGAAAAAATAAAGAAAGAGCATTTTTCAAAACTTCTCTTACAGACCTTTGTGGAAAACTCCATTGAACACGGGTTCTCCAACAAAACTTCCGAGTGTAATCTTTTCATAAGCGGCACTTTACAGGACGATATGATGGTCTTTGAAATAAAAGATTCCGGAACAGGCATGACCGAAGAACAGATAGAAAAACTCTTCTCAGGCGACACAAAAGTTGGTCACGACAGAGTGGGCGGTTATGCAATCAAGAACATCATTGACCGCATACATTTACTTTACGGCGAAAAATCAGATATCAGCATAAAAAGCGTTGTAGGAACAGGAACAACTGTTTGCATCCGTGTCCCGATCCAAGGAGTTTAAAAATGGCAAAGAAAATTCTTATTGCAGATGACGAAGAACTTGTTAGAAAAAGTATTTCCCGTTACATAGAGCTGCACTGCCCCCTTATAGAACAGATTTTTGAAGCAGCAGACGGAGGGGAAGCAGTTGACCTCATTACAAAAAACACCCCCGACATTGTTGTACTGGACGTTCAGATGCCCATTTACACGGGAATTGACGTAATGCGTCTTACAAACGAGGCAGGGCTTAAACCCATGGTCATTATTTTAAGCGGCTACAACGAGTTTAAGTATGCCCAGCAGGCCATGCACTACGGGGCAAAAGAATACCTCATGAAGCCGGTAAAAGCCAGTGAACTTGTAAAACTCATAAACAGTTTTCTTGAAGAAGGAGAGACAACCGAAAGTTCTGAAACTGACACTGACGCAAATGCACTTTCTTCAATCGCCCGTTCTGCAGAAAAATACATTGACGACCACTATTCGGAAGATATTTCCCTTTCTCTGGTTGCCTCAAAACTGGGACTTTCCACAAGTTACCTTTCAAGCAAATTCTCTAGCGAAACAGGCATGGGTTTTGTAGACTACGTGAACAAGGTGCGCATTGAACACGCCTGTTCATACCTTAAACAGGGCTACTACAAGGTTTACGAAATTTCAGAAAAAGTTGGCTTTAACGACACCAAGTATTTTGCCAAAACTTTCAAAAAAATCACCGGCATAACCCCAAAGAAGTTCATGGCCAACTCCTCCCGCGACCCTGTAACCATCTAAAAATATTACACCTTTTGTAAAATTCATATTCTGTTAAAACCCCCGTTCTGCCCTTACCATGTAAATATACTGGTTAAAACGGAGGTACAATATGAAAAAATTACCCCTGCTGCTTACCGCACTGCTGGTTCTCTTTCCAGCAATGCTTTCAGCAAAAGTCAGCGTAAAACAAGACGAAAAAGGCTGGCGCTTATTTGACGGAAATCGTGAGGTTGAGGTGAAGGGTATCACCTGGTCAAACAACCCGATTGGAACAGACTACAACTACAGTCTCTGGAATATGGACAAGAGCTTTATTCTTGCCACACTGGAAACAGACATGCCCATGCTCAAGGCAATGGGTGTGAATGTAATCCGAAGCTTTAACGACATTCCCCCTGAATGGGTTGAATATATTTACGACAATTACGGAGTTTACACCCTCATCAACAACCTTATGGGCCGCTATGGTGTAACTGTAAAGGGCAAATGGTACCCCCGCACAGACTACGCAGACCCCGAAACAAGAGCCGTGCTTGTAGAAATGGCACGCAGTACCGCAGAAAAATACAAGAACACCCGTGGTCTTCTCTTTTACATGCTGGGAAACGAATCAAACTATGGTCTTGAATGGTCAAGTTCAGAAATCGAAAACCTTCCTGTAGGAGAGCAGCACCGTGCAAAGGCAGTTTACCTCTACAGCATGTTCGAAGAGGCAATGAAAGCCGTTCACGAAGAAGACCCCGATCACCCGGTTGGAATTGTAAACGGTGACGTTCAGTACATTGACCTTATTGCAGAACTCTGTCCAAGCCTTGACATCTTCGGAAGCAACGTTTACCGCGGATGGAAGTTCTACGACTCCCTCTATGCCGACGTTGAACAGAAACTTAACAAACCTGTAGTCTTTACAGAATGTGGTGCAGACGCCTTTAACGCCCTCACAGGAAAAGAAGACCAGTGGGCACAGCTGCAGTACTTTAAGACTCAGTGGGAAGAAGTTTACCAGATGGGTTATGGCAAAGGAAAATTCCAGAACGTTCTCGGTGCCTTCCTCTTTGAATGGGTTGACGAATGGTGGAAAATCTATCAGTGGAAAGACCTTGAAATTCACAACGACAAAGGAACATGGGCAAACTCTGGTTACTCTCTTGACTTTAAAGAGGGAACCAACAACATGGACGAAGAATGGTTCGGTCTCTGTGCCCAGAGCAGAATCACAGTTAACGGCGTGAACAAGCGCATTCCCCGTGCAGCCTACTACTTCTTCTGCGACCTGTGGAAACATTCACTCTACAATTCCACAAACGAAGAAATGGCAGACTTCTTTAAGAATCTTCCTGAAGACGTTTACCTTGCCCGCGGAAATACTGCTTCTCTTGGAGAAGACGTAAAGCAGCTTAAAGACTTTGCTTCAATCACCCTCGATGCAACAGGAGAGTTCACCACACCGGTTTTTGTAAACTATCTTCTTGCAGACATCATTGACGGAAAGAACTGGCGCGATGCATTCCGTTATGTAAACAAGGAATTTAAAGAAACAGGCTATGATGCAAAAAAAATGGAAAACAAGCCTCACTTCCAGGCAGAAACCACAGTAAACGTTGCATTTAAGCCGGTAGAAAACGTTAGCGGAAACGTTACCTCAAAGGCCTTCAGCGGAGAACCTTTCTCCCGTCT
>JAEEKM010000006.1 GCA_016282455.1 Treponema sp.
GCACAGGGAATCAATACTCCTATCGTTGGTGCTGACGGATGGGATGGTCTTGCAGGTCTTCTCGCCGGTGAAAGCGGAACAGAAGTTCTTAACGGTTTCTATTCCAACCACTATGCTTCTGACAGCACAGAAGAAGTTGTCCGCAAGTTTGCAGATTCTTTCCAGGCAAAATACAACGAAGCACCAAACTCATTTGCTGCCCTCGGTTATGACGGAATGCGCATGATTTGTGATGCAATCGTACGTGCCGGTACAACAGAAACAGAAGCAGTTCGCGCTGCCCTTGAGGCAACTGACGGACGCTATGTAACAGGACACATCACTTTTGATGAAAAGCACAATCCTGTTAAGTCTGCCGTAATGCTCGAGCTGGTTCAGGACAACGGCCACATTCACCCCGTTTACAACGCCACAGTGGATGTAGACTAAACTAGTCAGGCCTAATCAGGTCTCATTCTGAAATTAAGGACTGTTCCCTGGAGCAGTCCTTTTTTTATGGTTTGATGAGTGTGGAAATTGGAAACCATGTAATAATATGTTTTGAAAAATAAGTCGTGCGATGTAATGGAGCCGGTCGCGTTCGGCAACTTTGTAAAGTGCATGGAGAGTTTGTCGTTAAACAGACGGACCGACATCCCGTTGACCAAAAACACGCAATGTTCTAAAATATTGCACTATGACCGCAAACGAGTTACGTTCTAAATACATTGAGTTTTTTAAGTCCAAGGGACATGCCGCAATCTCAGGGCAGAGTCTTATTCCGGAAAATGATCCTTCCGTGCTTTTTACCATGGCCGGTATGCATCCTCTAGTTCCCTATCTTCTGGGAGAAAAACACCCTGCAGGAACCCGTCTCACAGACTATCAGAAGTGTATCCGCACTGGTGACATTGACGAAGTGGGAGACCCCAGCCATCTTACATGTTTTGAAATGCTTGGAAACTGGTCTCTTGGAGACTACTTCAAAAAAGAATCAATTTCCTTCAGCTACGAATTCCTTACAAGCGAAAAGTGGCTTAACCTTGACCCCCGTAAAATCAGCGTGACTGTTTTTGCAGGAGACGAGAGTGCTCCCCGTGATGAAGAAGCCGCCGGTTACTGGAAGGAAAACGGTATTCCCGAAGACAAAATTGCCTATCTTCCCGCAAGCGACAACTGGTGGGCAGCAGGTCCGACAGGTCCATGTGGTCCTGATACAGAAATTTTCTACTGGGTGGGAGAAGGACTTCCTCCGGTAGGTTCAAACAAGGGCACAGACAGCGCTAACTGGATGGAAATCTGGAACAACGTGTTCATGCAGTACAACCGCAAGGAAGACAAGTCTCTTGAAAAACTTCCCAAGCAGAACGTGGACACAGGCATGGGTCTTGAGCGCACAAACTGCATCCTTCAGGGAAAAACCAGCGTTTACCTGACAGAGGTTTTCCAGCCCATCATCGAAAAAATCGAAGCACTTTCTTCATATAAATACGGTTCAGACGAAGAAAAAGACAAGAGTGTACGCATTATTGCAGATCACATCCGTGCCGCTACCTTCATTCTTGGTGACCAGAGGGGTGTTACTCCTTCTAACCTTGGTGCAGGTTATGTTCTCCGCCGCCTTATTCGCCGTGCAGTCCGCCATGGACGCAAACTTGGCATTGAAAATGCATTCCTTTCAAGAATTGCAGGCACTGTAATTGAAAACTTTAAGAATGCATATCCTGAACTTGAACAGAATGCAGAAAAAATCACCACTGAACTTACAAAAGAAGAAGAAAAGTTTGGAGAAGCCCTGCGTAAGGGTGAAGCTGAATTCCAGAAACTTCTACCCAACCTTATGAAAAATCCCAAAAAGGAAATCAGTGGCAAAGTTGCTTTCCGTCTTTATGACACCTTCGGTTTCCCTGTGGAACTTACACAGGAACTTGGTGCAGAACACGGCTTTACAGTAGACCTTGAGGGCTTTAAGGAAGCGGAGAAAAAACATCAGGAAGCAAGTAAAAGTCTGGACGCAGGTGCTGCCAAGGGTGGTCTTGCAGAACAGAGTGAAGTTACAACAAAATATCATACTGCAACCCATCTTCTTCAGCAGGCCCTTGTGGATGTTCTTGGTGACGAAGTTGCACAGAAAGGCAGCAACATCAACAACGAACGCATGAGGTTCGACTTTACTTTCAGCCGCCCCATGACAAAAGAAGAAATCCAGAAAGTAGAAGATATTGTTAATGCAAAAATCAAGGAAGACCTTCCCGTTTCCATGGAAGTGATGACCCTTGAAGAAGCAAAATCCAGTGGTGCCCGTGCCCTTTTCACCAACAAATATGGCGAAAGCGTAAAGGTTTACACCATTGGCCGTGACCCCAAAAACGACTGGTATTCAAAAGAAGTTTGCGGTGGTCCCCACGTACAGCATACTGCCCAGATAGGTGACTTTAAGATTCAGAAGGAACAGTCATCTTCTGCAGGAGTAAGGCGTATTCGTGCAGTTATTTCCGGCGGACTCCCACTGGAAGCATAAAAACATAATATTTTATGTAACTTTTAGTTTCGCTTAAGGTTTAAGGAAATGAAAGGTTTGCAAAAGGCTTGAAATATCAGTTTTTTGCCAAAATTAAGGAATATAGTTAGAAGAGGTTTTATTATGAAGCGTATTGTTCTTGGTTGCACACTTTTGCTTGCGGTTGCTACAGCCGCATTTGCTCAGAATGATCTGCAGCCCCTTGCTGTTGTAAAGCTGAACAAGTCAGAGACCATCACTTTAAAGCAGCTTAAGAGCCGTGCTGAGTTTGTGGAAAAGCAGTACGAGGGATACGGCATGAAGAGAACCCTTACTGCCAAAGAGCGCGAGGATCTTTTAGAGAGCCTTATTGATGAAAAACTTATCAATCAGGCAGCCGCTAAAGAAGGACTTTCTGTTACAGACAGCCAGGTTAATACCGCTTTCTTAAATACTTTCAGTCAGCAGCTTGGAC
>JAEEKM010000100.1 GCA_016282455.1 Treponema sp.
ATGTTTTACAAAATCCGATTGCTGCAGAAAGCACATTAAATAAAATTGAAACTGCCATTCTAGAAAGAGTTCCGATGTGCGAGAGCTTTTCTGTCTGGCAGTCTATGAAAAATCGCAAATATCCTTATAGAAGAATTAATGTTGGTAATTATACTGTATGGTATGTTGTAATAGATGATGTTATGGAAGTCAGAAGAATACAACCGTCAAATCGTAATGAAGAAAATCTTTTACAATGATCGATTCGTTTATTTTATAAAATCCCTATATGTCCCAATCTTCTTTGCGCTAATTTCCACCCAGGGAGCCTTGTGCTCAGTTTTTGGAGACGGGTCCTCATACTTAAATCCAAGTCCGCCGAAATCTTCAAAAAACTTTTTTACAATAAGCAGTGCTTCTTCCTTGCAATAAGTACAAACAATTGCATTAAATTGCCAGTCCGGATATTTTTCACGAGTTACAATGAATTTCCAATGCTGTTTCCGGGGAACTGAATAATTTGCCCAACCGGCAAAACGTTCAATCAGTTCACGTCCAAATCCTATGTCTATAAAGCATGGAATACAGTTGTTATGATTCACAAAAAGATTTACCGCCAGCTGTTCATACCAGGCTTCTTTATCTTCTTCGCTAAGATTTTCATATCCAATGGTTGCACTAACGTTCAATTCCATGGCAGCAGTTTTAACCTGCTCTTTTGTTGTAAATCTTCCTTCCTTAATTCCCTTTTGCAAAGCATTTATTTTGACACCTAAAGACATAAGACTCATAGCAGCCCCCTTCATTTAATTAACACCAACACTATAACATCTGGTATTCTCATAAAATGAGACTCCATGGCAAGTCCAGCGATTACATTACACTGCAACATTTTTCATCCACCTTTTGCTTTTCAAAAGCCATACACTTATGATTAAGCGTACATATTCTTCCAGAGACAAAATCAGATACACCCACCAGATTGGAAGCTTAAAATAATATGCCGAAAGAAAGCCCATTGGAACTCCGAAGGCCCAGGGACCAATAGTATTGATAAGGGTCATAAACTTTGTCTGTCCGCCACTTTGAAGTACTCCGCCACCTACAACCATATTAAACACTTTTGCCGTAAATACAAGTGCAAATGCAATAAGTATTTTAATTGTAATCATTCTTGTTTCCGGCGCAACATTAAAAAGCTTTACGTATAAGGGACTGATTGCACAGACAATAATTCCAATCAGAATTCCTGCCGCAACCGTAAGCTTTACAAAATCAATTGCCTGAAAATAAGCCTTTTCGTTTTCATCAGCTCCAAGACTGTTTCCAACAATGATTCCTGCAGCACTTGAAACACCACACAAAGCACCAATTGCAATACCCTGAATCGGGTACATAAGAGTCATTGCGGCGCATGCTTCGGTTCCAAGATGGCCGTAAATCACAGCGTAAACATTTTCTCCAAGCGACCACAAAAACTCTCCAATCAGAATGGGCATTAAAATTGCAGCGGCATTTTTGTAAAACTCTTTTGAAAAATGTGCGGTTGGTTTAAGAAAGAGATTCTGCTTTTTCTTTTCACGTATAAACAATATTAATACAATCATCATTTCCACAACTTGAGAAATTACTGTAGCAAGAGCAGCACCTACTTCTTCAAGACGTGGAAAAATCAAAATACCATAAATCAAAAACCAGTTCATTACAGTATTTGTAATGATTGCGATAATTCCAGCTACGGCGGGAAGTTTTGCCTTGTTCATATTCCGTAACAAAGTTGAAATGAACATTGTAATTACACTGGCTGAATAACCAGGTGTACGGTAAATCAGATAAGATGCTGCCTTTACAACTGTCTTTTTATCGTTTGAATAAAGCGACATTACCTGATCAGGAAGGCACACAGAAAGCAGAGAAAAAATCACAACAAGAATAAGAGAAAGATACATTGGCAGATAAAAACTGTCTCTTACGCCCTTTTCGTTTTTTGCTCCAAAATACTGAGAAATAAGAATACCCGCTGCCGTAACTATCGCTGCAAGTGTTACGCTGAACAGAGAAGTAAACTTTCCGGCAAGCCCAATTCCGGCTATACATTGGCTTCCAAGAGAACCAATAATAATCTGATCAATTAACGAAAGTGAAGACTGCATAAGGCACTGAACCGTTACAGGAAGTGCAATTTCAATTAGTTTCTGCTTAAACTCTTTATCCATGATATTGACAAAATACAACTGTTTAAGTGTATAATCTTGCTTAATAAACTTGAGTTTTTAACACAATACTACTGTTGTTTGGGTTTTTAATGATTTCTAGCTTCGAGAAAATACATCAGACAATCAGCCACGGAAAGAAGACTTTCCCTTTCAGTATCTATCATGTGCTGATTCCGGACTGGATGAAAAAGTATCCCTTCCACTGGCACGACGAATTTGAAATGATTTACATTTTAAAGGGCCAGGGCATATTTTCTGTAAACGGCTTTAAGAATGTGTGCCAGGCAGGCGATCTGATTATTGTTCCACCAGGTTCTATTCATTCAATCGACCAGAATCAAAATGACTTTGTTGAATATTTTAATATCATTTTTTCCCTTTCCCTACTGGAAGAAAATCCTGAATCTCACTGCTTTAGAAATTACCTGAGCCAGCTTTCAGAAAACGATTGCATGAAAGAATTATTTTTAAGAACTGACTCTCCTGTCTGCAAAAGGCTTTCTCCCCTAGTCTGTGATTTAATTTCCTATGGGCATGCAGAACATTCAGGTTATGAAATGATTATTAAAGCAAGGCTCTTTGAAATTATTTACATTTTGTATAACGAAAATCTGAATGATAAAAAAACCAGCCCTCAGAATCAGAGAGAAAAAGAAAATGCCTTACGGCTAAAAAAAATTCTGTCTTACATGAAGGAACACTTTGCAGAAAAAATCACAATTGAAGAAGTTAGTGAAATCACCTCTCTTTCTGAAAGCCGTTTTATGACCTTCTTCAAAAAACAGACTGGCACAAGCTTTATAAAATATCTGAATGATTACCGTCTGGAAGCCGCCGCAGAACAATTACTGCAAACCCGAAAATCAGTTACCCAGATTGCCTTGGAAAACGGGTTTGAAAATATTTCATATTTTGTGCGCTCTTTCAAATCACAATACAACTGTACGCCACACGAGTATAGAAAATCTAA
>JAEEKM010000101.1 GCA_016282455.1 Treponema sp.
CCGCTTTTTACATTCCTGCCTCATCACTCTGGCAAGGGGACAGACTGTAGTTTTAGAAATATCTGCCACCTGAAACTTAGTGGGATCAATTTTGTTTCCCGCTCCCATACTACAGATGATTTTTGTACCCGCTTCTTTTGCCTGAAGAATAAGCTGTATTTTTGCAGTCACCGTATCAACGGCATCAATTACATAATCATATTGTGAAAAATCAAAGAGGTCTTTTGTCTCCGGAAGATAAAAGCACTTAAAGGCATTCACCTTACAGTCAAGATTTATGTCTGCAATTCTTTCTTTCATGACATCAACTTTGTAAAGGCCCACGGTTTTTCTTGTAGCGATTATCTGCCTGTTCAGGTTTGTAAGACTCACTGTATCTTTGTCTACAATATCAATCTGCCCCACTCCGCTTCTTGCAAGGGCTTCAGTTACATAACCGCCTACACCACCCACACCGAACACAATTACCCGGGAGTGATTAAGCTTTTCTAATGCTTCTTCTCCCAAAAGCATTTGTGTTCTTTCAAACTGGTTTTCCATAAGTATCTGCCTTTAGCGCATGCAGCCGTCGTAATAATAGGCCGGGAAAGGTACTGTAGATTTTACAAGACCGGTTATTGAAGAATAAGTTCCCTTTAGCATTTTCATAAGGCTCTTCTTTTTCTTCATTTCATATTTTCTTACTTCGGCTTTGTATTCTTTGTCACCAAATTCTTTTTCTTTAAGAAGTTCAACCATCTCATCAAAGGTAGCAATGTCATCTACAAGTCCATTGTTTTTTCCCTGATTTGCAGTGTAGATTCTTCCGTCTGCCAGTTCCTTAACTTTTTCAAGATCGAGTTTTCTGTTTTCTGCAACAAGATTTACAAACTGTTCATAGCACTCATCTGCAATAGACTGCATGATGGCCCTCTGTTCTTCTGTAACGGGTTCACTTATGCTTCCCATGGTTTTGTTTCTTCCGGCATGAATTGTCTCGCTTTTGACCCCGTACTTTTCCATAAGTTTTGTAAGGTCTACAAAACGCCCCGCAATTACACCCACTGAACCAAGAAGGGAATTTCTGTTTGCAATAATTCTGTCTGCAGAACAGGCAATATAGTAACCGCCGCTTGCCGTAAGAGAGGCACAGTATGCGTAGACGGGTTTTTTGTGTTCTTCCTTGAGTTTTTTTACTGCAATATAAACTTCGTCAGACTCATAAACGCTGCCACCTGGAGAATCAATGTAAAGAACAATTGCGGCTGTATTTTTGTCTTCTCCGAGTTTATTCAAAGTTTCCAAGAGCCACTTCTGATTGTATGTTTCGTTCTCTTTCTGAATAACGACCTCAATCTGAACCCGGGCAATTGTCTTTGCCATATATAACTCCTTATGCGGCGAGTATAGCATGAAAGAATAAACCTAGACAAGTTTTTTGCGATTACTTATAATTAAATGCAAAATGAATACCCTGAACAATATTGAGATTGGACAAACCGTTGTAGTAGAAAAACTAGGCGGTAACGGTGAATTAAGGCAGCATTTTCTTGACATGGGAATCATTCCCGGTGCAAAAATCACTTTGGAAAAATACGCTCCTTTAGGAGACCCCATGGAGTTCAGGCTTCACGGTTATGAACTTACCCTCCGCGTAGCAGATGCTGAAAAAATCAGTGTACTCAGTTTGGAAGAAAATAAGGCTGGTGAAAAAACTGAAGAAAAATCAGACCTTCTGCCAGTAAGTCCTTCTGCAACTCCCCACCACCCCGGTCTGGGAGAAGGCGGAAAGTTTCATGAAAAAGAAAGTGAACATCCCCTGCCCGAGGGAACTACTTTAACTTTCGCACTTGTCGGAAACCAGAACTGCGGAAAAACCACCCTCTTTAACAAACTCACAGGTTCTAACCAGCATGTGGGAAACTTCCCCGGCGTAACTGTAGACAGAAAATCCGGCGCAATAAAGGGTCACCCCGGAACTCAAATTACAGACCTTCCCGGCATTTATTCCATGTCTCCCTACTCAAGCGAAGAACTTATTTCCAGAAACTTTGTGCTGGACGAAAAACCCCATGCCATAATCAACATTGTGGATGCAACCAACATTGAGCGAAACCTTTACCTTACCATGCAGCTTCTTGAACTGAACATTCCCATGGTAGTTGCCCTTAATATGATGGATGAAGTTACTGCCAACGGAGGTTCCATTGACGTTAATGCAATGGAGGCTTTTCTGGGAGTACCGGTTGTTCCAATCAGTGCAAAGAAAAATCAGGGCATAGAAGAACTTGTGGAACACGCCCTTCATGTGGCAAAGTATCAGGAACCGCCCCTAAGACAGGACTTTTGTGACAAAACAGAAAACGGAGGAGCGGTACACCGTGCCCTTCACGGAATAATCCACTTAATAGAAGACCACGCAGAAAAACAGAATATTCCCGTTCGCTTTGCCGCAAGTAAACTTCTGGAAGATGACAAACTCATTCTTTACAAACTTAACCTGGACGTGAATGAAAAGGAAACCCTTGAACACATTACCATGCAGATGGAAGCAGAAAGAAAACTTGACCGCAGTGCCGCCATTGCAGACATGAGGTATTCCTTTATTTACCGCCTGTGTGATGCTACCGTAAAAAAACCTGTAGAAAGTAAAGAAAGAAGCCGCAGTCAGAAAATTGACCGCATACTTACCGGCAGGTGGACTGCCATTCCTTCTTTCATTGCAATCATGGCTCTGGTTTTCTACCTTACCTTTAACGTAATAGGTGCCTGGCTTCAGGAACTTCTTGAAGGAGGCATTGACGCTCTTACAAAACTTACAGACCATGCCCTTACAGAAATTGGTGTGAACGATGTTCTTCACGGACTGATCATAGACGGAATTTTTGCCGGAGTAGGAAGCGTTCTCTCCTTCCTGCCTGTTATAGTTACATTATTTTTCTTCCTTTCCATGCTGGAAGACTCCGGTTACATTGCCCGCGTTGCCTTTTTCATGGATAAGCTCTTAAGAAAAATCGGTCTCTCCGGAAGAAGCATTGTTCCCCTTCTGATTGGCTTTGGCTGTTCCGTTCCCGCAGTTATGGCAACAAGAACCCTGCCCAGCGAACGCGACAGGCGCATGACAATTCTTCTTACTCCCTTCATGAGCTGTACTGCAAAACTTCCCATTTACGCTTTCTTTGTAAACGCCTTCTTCCCCAAACAGGGCGGTCTTATTATGACATGCCTTTATGTTCTTGGCATTCTTGTGGGAATAGCAGTTGCCTTCCTTTACAGAAAAACCCTTTTCAAGGGCGAGGCAGTACCCTTTGTAATGGAACTTCCAAACTACCGCTTCCCAGGTTTACAGAATACCGCCCAGCTTCTCTGGGAAAAAGCAAAGGACTTTTTACAGAGGGCCTTTACTGTTATTTTTGTTGCCACAATCGTAGTCTGGATCCTGCAGAGTTTTAACTGGAAAATGCAGCTGGTAGACGATGCAGAACTGAGCATTCTGGCTTCCATTGCAAAACTACTCACTCCCATAATGAGCCCCGCAGGTCTGGGAAACTGGCAGATTATCGTTGCACTTGTAAGCGGTTTTATGGCAAAAGAAAGTGTAGTTTCCACACTGGAAATTCTTTTTGCAGGCGGAGTAGAAACCATCCTCACTCCCCTTACCGGTGCCAGTCTCCTTGTGTTCAGTCTGCTTTACACCCCCTGTGTTGCCGCCATTGCTTCCATAAAAAGAGAACTTGGTACAAAATGGGCAGTCGGTGTAGTAATCTTCCAGTGCACCCTTGCCTGGCTTTGTGCCGTAATCGTAAGGCTGATAGGACTTGGACTAATGACATTGTAAAGGACAGTAAAAATGAAAGGCAAAGTAAAGAAATCAAAAACTGCTTTAATCTCCGTCATCTTCATGCTGCTGATTACAAGCATACTCATCATTTCAAATACCTTTAATGACTACAAGCTAAAAACCAATCTAATGGCTTTCCAGAAAAGAGAAATGGTTGCCTCTGTAGAAAATTTTATTCTCATAATCGATTCTGTCCGCAGCAGCATCAAGGCTGAACTTGAAAGACAAAAGCGTTCCTACACAGAAGAGGATGTAAAAAAACTTCTTCTTCCTTTCATAAGACACATTGTTCACGAATCCTACTTTGCAAACGACGCCTACATCTGGATTAACGAAATAACCGACTATGACGGAGGCGACAATTACGCAATCAGGCAGGTACACGGTAATCTTCCGGAAACAGAAGGCATGCTGCTTTCAACCTCCATGAAGGATGCTCAGGGAAATCTTCCCTACCTTGAAGAACTTAACGGCATAAAAGAAAATGGAGAAATTACCTACAACTATTTTTTTAAGGAATACCGGTCTGACTCTGTTTCTGAAAAAATCACTTATGCAAAACTTTACAAACCTTACAACTGGATTGTATGCACAGGCACTTACCTTAACTCCATGTATGAACCGACAGGTGGTGTAAGTAAATCTAAAAAACTTGCCTTCTACATTGTATGCCTTGTACTCTTTTTGATTTCCGTTTGTCTTTTTGCCTACATGATAATTTCAAACCATACAAACTCCCGCAGACTTTTAATTGAAACGGAATTCCTTAAAGACAAAGTTTCGCGGGACAGTTTAACCGGAGCCGGCAGCCGTGCTTTTGGAACAAAACTTTTACAGGAATATCTTAACAGTTACTTAACCGAAGGAATAAATTATTCCCTTGCCATACTTGATATTGATAACTTTAAAACCATAAACGACACTTACGGTCACAACATCGGAGACGCAGTCATTAAAAACATGGTAAACACCATTCAGGAAATGCAGACTGCTGAAGATCACATTATCCGCTGGGGTGGAGATGAATTTATCCTTACCTACAAAAACAACCAGGAAAACTTTGCTTCTGTAATGGAAGCCCTTAACAAAAAAATTGCCCAGCAAAAAGTACTTACAGAAAGCGGACAGGAAATACAATATTCCATTTCAATTGGTGCAAGCAGCTTTAACGAAAAGGACTCTAACATCGGCGATGCAATCAAGCGCATTGATGATGCCCTCTACCTTGCCAAA
>JAEEKM010000102.1 GCA_016282455.1 Treponema sp.
TATACTCTGATTGTAAATTAATTAAGGGTGCTGCCTTTTACCTGCAGTACCGGGAGAAAACAAAATGGGTGAAAACTATTTTAACAAGATTCCGTGGCGCGTTGCACGTCAGGAGCTGGGTCACTGCCGCCAGATGGCACGTGAGGAATTCAAGGACGGAACAAAAGCTCTTCAGGGCAAGAAAATCGTTATTATCGGTTGTGGTGCACAGGGCTTGAACCAGGGTCTTAACCTCCGCGACTCAGGTATGGATGTTTCATACTGTCTCCGCAAGGAAGCAATTGAGCAGAAACGCCAGTCATGGAAGAATGCTACAGAAAATGGCTTCAAAGTAGGTACTTACGAAGAACTTCTTCCTACCGCAGATGTGGTTGGAAACCTTACTCCCGATAAGCAGCACCACGAAGTTGTTGCAAACCTCATGAAGTACATGAAGAAGGGTTCTGCCCTCTGGTACAGCCACGGATTCAACATGATTGAAGAGGGTGAGATTATCCGCCCGGACATCACAGTGTTCCTTATGGCTCCCAAGGGTCCTGGTACAGAAGTTCGCAATGAATACCTCCGTGGTTTTGGTGTTCCAGAACTCATTGCAGTTCACCCCGCAAACGATCCCGAGGGACGCGGTATGGCTCTTGCTAAGGCACTTGCCTGTGCAGAACGCGGTGAAACTGCCGGTGTTCTTGAGTCATCTTTCATTGCAGAAGTTAAGAGTGACCTTATGGGAGAGCAGACAATTCTTTGTGGTCTTCTCCAGGCCGGTACAATTCTTTCTTATGACAAGATGGTTCAGAATGGTGTAACTCCAGGTTATGCAACAAAACTTCTTATGCACGGCTGGAACGTTATCAGTGAAGCCCTTAAGTGGGGTGGTGTAACCGGTATGATGGACCGCCTTACAAACCCTGCAAAGATTCGCGCAAACGAACTTTCAAAGCAGCTTAAGGAAATCATGACTCCTCTCTTCCAGAAGCACATGGATGACATCATCTCAGGTGAGTTCAGTTCAACCATGATGAAAGACTGGGCAAACGGAGACAAGAACCTTCACGAGTGGCGCGAAAGTTATGCAAAGATTCCTTTTGAAACAGAGAAGGAAACTGACGAAGAAATCACTGAGCAGGAATTCTTTGACAAGGGCATTCTTCTTGTGGCCTTTGTTAAGGCAGGATGTGAACTTGCATTCGAGACAATGGTAAGCGCAGGTATTAAACCCGAGAGTGCCTACTACGAAAGCCTCCATGAAGTTCCCCTTATTGCAAACCTCATTGACCGCCGCCGCCTCTATGAGATGAACAAGGTTATTTCTGACACTGCAGAGTACGGATGCTACCTCTTTGCACGCGCCTGTGTTCCTCTCCTTGGTGACTTTATGAAGAACAATGTTACCACTGCCGATATCGGTAAGGGAATGGAACTCAAGACTCTGAGCGTACCAAACCAGCTCCTGGTAAAGGTAAACGACGAGATCCGCAACCACCCGATTGAAGCTGTTGGAAAGAAACTTAGAGCTTACATGACTTCAATGAAGGCACTTGTCTGATTGCCTCCTGCAATCAGACAAGTGAGAGAATTTGCTACGCAAATTCTCTCACTCATGAACCGTAAGTGAACGAGCCGCACATCCATGTGCGGCTTTTTTTTGTGAAGTAGTATTATTATTCCAAAGTGCAATCACACCAATGTACGAGAATTCAGCAGAGCTGAATTCTCGGGCTTAAATGTTAAACTAAACGAGCCGCCATCCATGGCGGCTTAGCCTCCGAATTCTCAAGAACGAAGGAGGGTCGCAAGTCACTGCGTGCCTTGCTTACCGAGTTTTGCAAGCAAAACTCGCCTAACTATTTCATTGTTTGAAATACAGTAATCATCGCTTTAGTTATAGACCTGCTCACCTTCCTAACAAAATAGAAGTAAGAGCAAAAAAAAGCCTGCCCATAGTGTACCAAACTTCGGCAGGCTATCACAAATAGCTCAACGGAGGCGGTCGCTCAATGTAAGCGTCCCCGTTTCTTTTAATATATAATGTCAGAGTTCTTTTGTCAATTTTAGTTTCTTACACAAGAAAATCTTTGTTCTGTATGTTCCTATTGCAATAAATCGGTATAGATGATACTATATGAAATATAGGGGACGTTTACATCTGTGGCGGCTTAGCCTCCGAATTCTCAAGAACGAAGGAGGCCGTCTGTGACCAAGTACGAAAGAGCAATGCTCGCCATTGCAATTTTTACTCTAGTTATAGACCTGCTCACCTTCCTAACAAAATAGAAGTAAGAGCAAAAAAAGCCTGCCCATAGTGTACCAAACTTCGGCAGGCTATTAATAAATGCCAACGGAGGCGGTCGCTCGATGTGAGCGTCCCCGTTTCTTTTAATATACACCTTCCGAAGGTATTTGTCAATTTGCGTTTTCTGTAATGTCTTTCTACCAATAATTTGTAAGCGGTTTTGACTACATTTCTTTTTCTATAAATTCTTCGATTTGTGGCAGGAGTTTCTTGCGGAGTTTGTCCTTTGCTTCCAGAACGGTTGTTGATGCATTTCTTAGAAACAAATCTGCCGGGTGGATTTTCAGGGCGGCAGCGATGGATATGATTCTATCAAACGAAGGCTTTGTCGTACCTGCCTCAATTTGACCAATTAATCCGTTGGTACAATCAGCTCCTATTGCAAGTTGGCTTTGCGATATCTTTCTCTGTTCGCGGTAAAACTTCATATTCAGCCTAAAAATTTCGAAAAAATCGTCCATAAAGCGATTTTAATTAAGAAAAATATTTAAATTTTTAGTGTAACTAAGGTGATTTCATGATATATTTAGTAATACTAAGTTTTATACTAGTATTTAAACTTTAACTAAGTCCGGAGCTAAATATGTCCACAAATATTTCAGGCGAAAAACGGGAAGCCCTGCTTGCAAAAATTGCAGAGATAAAGACTTTCATCGAAAAGAATGCGGAAGATAAAAATGCCTCGCAGCTTTTGTCCTACCTTGGGGATTTGTCCCGCGAAGTGAACGGCAAGAAGTACGGTCTTGTTTTTGAAGAGCACCTGGAAAAGATTGACGAAGTTTTGGATGAAAATGCCCCTGTTTTTACGGAAGAAAAAAAACTTTTCGTGGACAACGGCGGCGAGCTGAACTTTTTGCTGGAGGGCGACAATCTTGCAAGCCTTAAACTTGTGGAAAAGACTCACCGCAGTAAGATTGACGTGATTTACATTGATCCGCCGTATAATACGGGGAACAAGGATTTTATTTACGATGATGATTTTGTGGATTCCACTGACCAATTCCGACATTCCAAGTGGCTTTCCTTCATGGAAAAAAGATTGCAGATTGCGAGAGAACTCTTAAGTGAAAAAGGAGTGATTTTCATTTCGATTGACGACAACGAGCAGGCTGATTTAAAGTTGCTTTGTGATGAGATTTTCGGACATGCAAAATTTGTCGCAATGTTTCCGTGGAGAAAAAGAACTGCAAAATCAGATGTTCCGTTTGGAATCTCTCAGGATTATGAATGGATTATGTGTTATGCGAATAAAAATTTCTTGGCAAGCATTGAAGGCAAAGAAAGAAAATATTTTGAAACAGATGATTTTCCAAATAGACCGTGGCGTTTTCATGATATGTCAACTCAACGAAAGGCTGATGAACGTCCTAACAGTGATTTTACAATGATAAATCCGAAAAACGGAAAAGAATATCCTGTCAATAAAATGGCCGTCTGGCGAATTACCAAAAATGATTTTCAAAAATATTATGATGAAGGACGAATAATTTTTCCCGGTGATTATGATTTCCTGACAATCTCAAAACCTGTTTTGCGCTATTGGAAAGATGATGACATGAAGAAA
>JAEEKM010000103.1 GCA_016282455.1 Treponema sp.
CAACACCGCGCTCGATACGTCCAGTAACCACTGTACCACGTCCAGAGATTGTGAAGATGGCTTCGATTGGCATAAGGAATGGCTTCTGATCGTCGCGAACTGGATCATCGAACCATGAGTCCATAGTTGTAAGGAGCTCTTCAATGCACTTTGTGTTGTCAGCATTGTCAGACTCGTTAAGAGCCTTGAATGCAGAACCCTGGATGATTGGTGTATCAGCAGAGAAACCGTAGCTCTGGAGAGTATCTTTTACTTCTTCAACAACGAGCTCAACAAGATCAGGATCGTCTACAAGGTCAACCTTGTTAAGGAATACGATGATCTTGGGAACGCCCACCTGGCGAGCAAGAAGAAGGTGCTCTTTTGTCTGGGGCATAACTGAGTCAGGAGCAGAAACCACGAGGATAGCACCGTCCATCTGAGCAGCACCAGTGATCATGTTCTTAACATAGTCAGCATGTCCTGGGCAGTCGATGTGTGCGTAGTGGCGCTTGTCTGACTGATACTCAAGGTGGCGGCTGTTAATGGTGATACCACGAGCCTTTTCCTCTGGAGCATTGTCGATTTCATCGTACTTGAGCAGCTTGTCACCGTACTTCTTTGCACAGTAAGAGGTGATAGCAGCTGAAAGGGTGGTCTTACCATGGTCAACGTGACCGATGGTACCAACGTTCATGTGAGGTTTAGTTCTCTGGAACTCTTCCTTTGCCATGATGTTCTCCTTGCCTTACAGATTATTTCTGCGGCATATCTTTATTTAATGTGCTGCACTTTAAGCCAGAAAATGCCGCTCCTGAAAGGAACACGACACTTTCGCATACACACTTTGCCTTGATAAAATTGATGAGATTTAGCCTTTACAGGCCTGATGGACTGGACACACGGCGAAGGTTCACCGCACTTTTAACTAAGCGTTACCTCATACTATCGGGGTAACATGGCCGGTACCACCATCATCATCAAAACCGACGACTGGTTTGGCATCTCTGACCTTCGGCACACCTTGCGCGCGCCATGCCGGAAGTCCCAAGAATGCTGTTAACCAAGAACCCGCCAACGGCAGATTCAAACCTTCAAGGGTGCGATAACCTGAAAACAAGAGGGGAACTCCTGTTAGCTTTACGGTTTCGCCGGACATTTTCCCCAATGCCCGTCCGACATCTCAAAGAACCCTTGCATGCCCAATTCGAGCATGACAGTTTGCAATTTATACACTTTTTTTCAAATTGTTTCAAGTGGAATTCAATGAAATTCCGCGATTTTTCAAGGAATTTTTCGCATTTTTTTGAAAATTTTCCCGCCCCGCAGAGAAACCCGCAAAGACATTTTTCTTCTATATAATATTCCGCATTTTTAATTTTTTGAACGGCATTCTCCTAAAACAGGGCAGTAAAAGTTCCCCTCCCCCAACCCACAGCCATTTCCGGCGCCACCCCGCTTGGCTTGAAGCTACGCTGCCAATATCAGGGCTCCGGTGCTGCGCACGCGCTTTGCGCCCCTTCCAATCGGGCGTAGGTGTTTATGTGACATAATTTTGCACAAACTAGCGTTTTGTGCACATATAAATAGTTATTCTTGCATAATTTCAAAATTTTATGCATTTTATGCAAATATAAGCTCTTATATTTGCATAAAATGCAGCCTTTTAAGAAGTTTTGAAGATTCTTTCTGCCTGTAAGATTTATTTTCCCTGTGCCACCTCGTTTTCCATCCCTTCCATCTCCGCACGCATCATCTCAAAGTCATCCTGAGACAGGCCACATTCGGTTAAGTCTACGTGACCTTCCGGAGTGAAGATTACGCCTTCTGCTTCGAGTTTCTGGCGCTGGACACTGCTTCCACCAAAGGCAAAACTTCCGGAGCAGAAGCCTTTTGCATTTACCACGCGGTGGCAGGGGGTTAGTGAATTGCTGGGATTTTTATGGAGGGTGTTTCCTACGTAGCGGCGCAGATTGCAGTTCCCAAGGAGGGCGGCTATCTGGGAATAGGTAGCCACTTTCCCCCGGGGAATGAGTCTTACTGCCGCATAGACTTTTTCAGCGGGGAGAATTATTTTACCTCAGTACAAGTTTGGGCTTGCGGTTTACGTCAAAGATGCCCCAGTGTTTTTCTGCTTCACGGGGTTCATTTCCGCCTTTCCAGGGTTCATCAAAAGCTTCGAACATGTAAGAGATGATTTTTTCTTTGTCAGACCAGGTCCAGAAAGCATCGTAGTATTTTTTCTGATTTTCTTCGTTAGCCTGACCTTCTTTCATCTGGTTAAAGTCAACTGCATCTGTAGACCAGCCCACTTCAGAAAAGAGAACGGGCTTGTTGGGGTAAAGGTCACAGATTTTTTTGTACCACTCTTTGTTTACATCAAGTGCTTCTTCAACAGTGTTTCCATACCAGAGGGGGTATGAGTGTACGCTGATGATGTCCAGGTGTTCTGCAAGTTCAGTGAGTAAAGGCCATTCAAAGGCACCTTCGTTAAAAGTAACCGGCTGACTGCAGTTTGCATGAAGTTTGTCTGCAAAAGAAATGAGGCGCTTAACGGGAACATTGTTTGCTCCCCAGCTTGGTGTGTTTTCGTTTCCGCTTGACACTGCGTTTATTACGTCTTCATACTCATTTGCAATTTTGATGAGGGAGTCTACGCGGGAATCATTCCACTTTGCACGTTCTGCAAGTTCTTCGTCAGAGTAAACTTCCTTTACCCAGGAACATCCGGGATTGTTCACTTCGGACTTAAGGCCAGGTCCCAGCATGAGTTTAAGGTCATAACCCTTGTCGCGGATAACCTTACAGACTGTAACTGCGTATTCCACCGGGTCGTACATGCGGATGTACTTAAAGCCAAGATTCACCAGTATCTGTAAATCTTCAACAACCTGTTCATAAGTCGGATAGGTACAGGTTTCGGGAGACTGATTTTCTCTGTAACCGGAATAGCAGATTGCCCTGCCCCATTCAAATGTTTTTTCCATAACTAATCCTCACCCCACAAGTATGGCATGATAAAACTGTCACTGCAAGTGGGGAGATTTTAGTTTAGTGGTGGCACCAGTTCGGCAGTAGACCTTTACTTTCCCTGGCCGTAGTAGGCATTGGGGCCGTGCTTCCGCATGAAATGCTTATC
>JAEEKM010000104.1 GCA_016282455.1 Treponema sp.
AAATTATTCGTTTTGGTTCCCCTTCTTCTGGTTCTTACAACTTGTGCTGCATTTGCAAAAGATTATGAGGTAAAGGGTGTTACCGGTAAAGTAACCTTTTCTGAAACTGAAAAAGGCAAGCAGAAGGCACTTGCTTCAGGAATGAAAGTTTCTGACGAGACTTTTGTTACTCTTGGAACAAATTCCAAACTGGTGCTCGCTGACGAGGAAGGAAAAGAGATTACTCTCCGCACTCCCAAGACAGCAACTGTTTCAGAACTCATTGACATTAAACTGGGAATTTCCGGTTCTGCCGCAAAAAAAGGTAAAGGAGAAGCAACCGCTTCCTCACGTGCCTCAGATGTAATGGCGGACGGTGAACTGGATGACTAAAAAACAGCCCCTTTTACTTCTCATTCCAGTTCTGTGTGTGGCAGTGTCCTCTCTGCTCCTTTTTACAAACCTTGATTCAAAGGCTGCAGATTTATTCCAGAGAATACTGCCTCCCACGCAGATAAGAAACGATGTGATGATGGTTGGAATTGACGATTATGCAATTGATACCATCGGTTCCTTCCCTTTTACCCGTGATGTTTATGCAGACTGTATCAGCATCATGGAAGAAATGGGGGTGGACTCCATTGTATTTGACCTTAGTTTTGTAGATAATGCCAATGCGGCGGTGAATGACAACTTTGAGCCTTTCTGGCCCGATGATGTTATGGAAAAGGCGCTGGAAAAATCTACAGTCACCTATTTGAACTTTACGCTGGACTATCAGACAGACATTGACGAAGACACGGGTCTTATTCTGAAGGAAAAGGGGCTTTTAAAAAACGCAGAAATAAAAAAAGATTCTCTTACTCCCGAGTTTACGGGGGTTCTTTCTACCATTCCGAATTTTTTATGCCATGCCAAAGCGGCCGGTTATGTAAATGCAAAACCGGACAGCGACAACTATTACAGGCGCGTTCATCTTGTTTCAAAATATGACGGCGATTATTTTTGCCAGCTGATTCTTCCTGCTGTAAGGAAAAAACTTGGTAACCCTGCTGTTCTTTTAGAAAACAGTAAAATCACTTTAAAGGGAGCTTCTCTTTCTGACGGAAGAAAAAAAGACATTGTCATTCCACGGGGAAATGATGGTTCTTTTATAATAAAATATCCCCCGATGCAGTTTAACGACTACAATTATCTTTCAATCGGAGACATTTACCGCGTTTACCTCCTTCGAATGTATATGGCAGAAGACGGAGAAGACGCTTACATAGATGAATACAATTCCCTCTGCCGGGAACTTAAGGAAAAACTTGCTTCTACCATTTGTATTGTCGGAACCTGTGCAACAAGTACTTCGGACTACGGCGTGAACCAGTACGAAGCCCAGTACCCCCTGCCGGGAGTGCACTATACTGTAGCAAACCAGATTCTGAACGGTGACTTTGTGGATGAAGCTCCGGTATGGCTTTCTGTTCTTTATGCATTGTGTTTTACAATGCTTCTTATTTTTGCATCTTCTTTGATTAAGAGAACGGGAGTTAAGGTTCTTCTGGGACTTGTTCTTGTTTTTGCAAATCTTATCCTTCTCATTACCAGTTATAAAATTACCAGAACCTACATTGGTGTAACTGTTCCCCTGCTTTCCTCTGTACTTGCATATCTTTCCACAATTGTATTGGGCTTCCTGTCTGCTTCAAAGGACAAAAAGTTTATTACAAATGCTTTCAGTCAGTGTCTTTCTAAAGATGTGGTGAATCAGATTGTTGCCCACCCGGACAGTTTTAAACTCGGCGGCGAAAGTGTTGAGATGACTGCAATTTTTACGGACATTCAAAAGTTTTCTTCATTTAGTGAACTTTTAACGGCAGGACAGCTGGTTGCACTTTTGAACTACTACCTTACCAAAATGAGTGACATCATTATGGAAGAGGGCGGAACCATTGACAAATACGAGGGAGATGCAATCATTGCCCTTGTAGGTGCTCCCCTTAAAATGAAAGACCATGCTCTGCGGGCTGTAAAGGCGGCTTTAAAAATGAAGGCCAGTGAAAGCGTGATGAATGCAGAGATTAAGAGAATTGCTTCCCTTCCAAAAACAGAAGAAATGAACGAAGACCTGTATTCAGCCTTCTGCATTATGGTCAAAAACGGAAAGAAAATTTTTACAAGAATCGGAATCAACTCAGGCGAGATGATTGCAGGCTACATGGGAAGTGAAAACAAAAAGAACTATACCATGATGGGAAACAACGTGAACCTTGCAAGTCGTCTTGAAGGAGTGAACAAACAGTATTCTACTTTTGGCATTCTTGTAAGTGAAGCAACCTATAAAATGCTGGGCGAAGAAATTATTTCCCGCCGTCTGGATAAAGTTCAGGTGGTAAACGTAAACACTCCCCTTACTCTCTATGAGCCCCTGTGCGTGAGAGAAGGTTCAGATCAGGCTCTTATTTCCTATGCCGCTGACTGGGAAAGTGCCATGCTTGATTTTGACAATGGAAATTACCAGAGTGCCCATGAAAAATTCCAGGCTCTTAATGCACAAAAACCCGAAGACAAAGTTTCTGCCTATTACATAAAACTTCTGGAAAAATTCTTCCTTCAGGGCAAAGCTCCCCGTGAGGAAGATGATTTTGGCGTGGTTTACAACAGCGAACTCAAGTGTTTCAGGCTTTTGAGCAAGTAGGGGTGAGGACAGGGCAGAATACTCCCCTTGACACTCCACCCTTATTTCAGATAACATGAGTAATGGAAATGTTAAAGGCAATGTGACCAGAGATTTAATGCGAGTAAGTAGCTTGCAATAGAACCCTGCTCACATTGCCTTTTTTAATTTCTGCAAAGTTACGGAGGAAGAAGATGGCCGATATCAATGTACCTGAATTGTTTGGAAGCATGGTATTCAATCAGACTGTTATGAAGGAGCGTCTGCCAAAGGAAGCCTACAAGGCACTTAAAAAAACCCTTGATGACAACGAACCTCTGAACATAGAACTTGCAAACCAGGTTGCCCATGCCATGAAAGAGTGGGCTATTGAAAAGGGTGCCACTCACTTTACCCACTGGTTCCAGCCCCTTACAGGCATTACTGCAGAAAAACACGACAGTTTTATTAACCCTCAGGAAGACGGCACTGTAATCATGTCCTTCAGCGGAAAAGAACTGGTAAAAGGTGAACCGGATGCTTCTTCTTTCCCAAGCGGAGGTCACAGGGCAACTTTTGAAGCCCGCGGCTACACTGTGTGGGATCCTACCGCTTACCCCTTTGTAAAAGAGCACACCCTCTGTATTCCTACCGCCTTCTGTTCTTACACCGGCGAAGCCCTGGACAAAAAGACACCTCTTCTTCGTTCCATGGAAGCACTTAACGAACAGGCTCTCCGCATCCTAAAACTTTTTGGCAATAAGAATGTAACCCATGTTGCAACTACTGTTGGTCCTGAACAGGAATACTTTATTGTAAACGAAAAGCAGTACGCAAAACGTAAAGACCTCTGCATGACAGGACGCACTCTCTTTGGTTCAAAATCCAGCAAGGGTCAGGAAATGGACGACCAGTATTATGCCGCCCTTGATCCAAAGATTGTGGAGTACATGGAAGACCTGAACAAGACTCTGTGGAAGTACGGCATCCTCTCAAAAACGGAGCACAATGAAGTTGCCCCTGCCCAGCATGAGATGGCACCAATCTTTACTACCACAAACCTTTCTACAGACCAGAACCAGCTTACCATGGAAGTGATGAAAAAAGTAGCCCGCCGTCACGGACTTCGCTGCCTTTTGCATGAAAAACCCTTTGCAGGCCTTAACGGAAGCGGCAAGCACAACAACTGGAGCATGAGCACTAACGAAGGGGAAAACCTTCTTGAACCTGGTGCAACTCCGGAAAAGAACGCACAGTTCCTTCTTTTCCTTACTGCAGTTATAAAAGCAGTGGATGAGAATCAGGATCTTCTGCGCATTTCTGTTGCCTCTGCCGGAAACGATCACCGTCTTGGAGCAAACGAAGCACCCCCAGCCATTATAAGCGTTTACTTAGGCGATGAACTTTATGCAGTGCTCGAAAGCATTAAGGACGGAAAAGCCTACGACAACAAAAAGAACACAAAGCTTACAATTGGAGCAGATGTTCTTCCTCCGATTCCAAAGGATTCAACCGACAGAAACCGCACTTCACCCTTTGCCTTTACAGGAAACAAGTTTGAGTTCCGTTCAGTGGGTTCTTCCTTAAGTATTGCAGGCCCCAACACTACACTGGATTCAATTGTTGCATACACCCTTAAGCAGTTTGCAGATGAACTTGAAAAGGCTGCTGACTTTAATTCTGCACTCCAGACCCTTATCCGCCGTGAAATTACCGCCCACTGGAGAATTGTTTTTAACGGAAACGGATATGATGCAAGCTGGGTTGCCGAAGCAGAAAAACGTGGTCTCCTTAACCTTCGTACCCTGCCTGATGCAATGGAGCATTATCTTGATAAAAAGAATATAAAGCTTTACACGGAGATGGGTGTCTACACAGAAAGTGAGATGCACAGCCACTACGAGATTAAGCTTGAAAAATACAGCAATGTCCTTAACATCGAAGTGGAAACCATGATTGAGATGATTAACAAAGACATTGTGCCTGCCTGCGTAAAGTACATGACTGCTCTTGGAACCTGCATTGCCTCTGTGATCAGCTATGGTAATACGACAGAACAGGTGGAACGGCTTTTGAAAAAAATCTCCAGCCTTACGGACATTCTTCTTGCAAAAAAGAATGAGCTTGTACAAAAACACCTGGCGGCAAAAAAGGCCGGTGATGTAATGAAAGTTGCCCGTGCCTACGTGGACTCAGTCATTCCTGCCATGGAAGAAACCCGTGCTATTGCTGACGAAATAGAGCCCCTGCTTGGAGAAGAGTACAAACCTTTCCCCAACTACGAGGACCTTCTGTTTAAGATTTCCTGCTGACAAGTTTGGAATGAAAATAAAAAAGGTGGTTTGTGTTCCTCGTTCAAGGTACGAGAATTACAACCACCTTTTTTTTTGATTAGTCAAGGGTGCGGGCCAGGCGGGCTGTTCCTACTTTGTGGCCATTGTATACACGCCGTCCCAGACCTCCGGCAGTTCCATGGGAGAGAGCCTTGAGCGGATGGCAGGGGGAAGGCTGTCGCTTATGGAAGATGCAAATGAGGGGTCATAGAAAGAAATGTAATTTGCACAGCGGCTTATGAACTCCAGTGAACTTTCGTCTTCGGCACAGCAGCGGTAGGAGTCTGCAAAGAGGGCGTAGGCTTTTTTAAGGTCGTCAATATTTTTTCTGTGACCGGGTTCGTCACTTCCTTTCATGTACCAGTCAATTCCTTCGTTGAAGATTCCGGCACTTTCAAGGCGTTTGGAGTCCATTTCATTTTTAAGACCAAGAATGCTGTAAATGCGAACGGGTTTTTCTACGTTAACAACTTTAACTCCGTCAAGTTTTCTTGCCACAAGAAGGCCTGCTTTTTCGCCTGAGTTTGCATGAGTCCAGGTACTTTCAGAACACATAATCCAGGAACCGTAGGCTTTGTTTGTTCCTTCAAGGCGGCTTGCAAGGTTTACGTTGTTTCCCATAACAGTAAAGTTCAGTTTTTTAGTTGTACCCATGTTTCCCACTACCATGTCGCCGGTGTTCATTCCAACGCGGGAGTTGAGGATAAAGGGTTTTCCTGTGCGGGGGTTTATGGGAAGAAGATCCAGGTGTTCTTCGTTGTAGCGTTTTTCTGCCTGAAGCATGCGTATTCCTGCCACACAGGCATCAAAGGCATGGTTTGGATTTGCAACAGGAGCGCCAAAGAATGAAACAATTTCATCACCCACGTATTTGTCAATTGTTCCCTTCTGTTCCATGATTGCGTCACTGAGCACACCCAGGTAGTCATTCAGAATTGCAACAAGGCGTTCAGCACCGCTTTTTCCTTTGGCTTCTTCTTCGTTATTTATACATTCCGTAAAGCCGGAGAAAGTTTTTACGTCAGAGAAAAGGGCAGTGAGTTCTTTGCTTTCACCACCGATGTTTG
>JAEEKM010000105.1 GCA_016282455.1 Treponema sp.
ACCACTTCTGTAAAAAAAGAATTTACGGAAGAAAAAACTCCTGTCCGTCTTTCACCAGACGTAACCCCTGAAATGCTCAATGCCTCTTTCTGGATAAAGCGCTGTGTCTCTCCGGACAGAGTGCTCATGAGCCGTAAGAAAATTCAAAAAACAAATGCTAAGGCAAAAAAACTTCAGTCTGCCTATTACACCACAAACCTTACCCTCATGCTGGACTTAAGGGAAATGCCCCCTTTAACAAAAGCACAGGTACGTTCCTTCATGTTTAACGGTTATGAAAAATGGAAACTCTATCAGATAGAGGACGGAGAGTCAGTTTTAAGAACCTCTTCTTTCTGGGAAAAACTTATAGACTATGCCGGAATAAAAGTTCTTGAAGAAAACGAAGACTTCTGTGAAGCAAGGGAAATGGTCTGTGTAAAAAGAGCCGACATGCGCTGTTACCCCAGTGAAGAATTTTTCAGTGCAGAAAGCGATTACTGGTATGATGATTTTGCCCAGAACTCCGCCCTGCTTTTAAATGAACCGGTTTTATCCTATTACGTAAGCCCTGACGAAAAATGGAACTTTGTAGTTTCTTCAAGCTGCATGGGCTGGGTTAAGTCTGAATATCTTGCTTACTGCAGCCACGAAGAGTTTACATCCCTTTTTGACTATGACAGCCGCCCCCTTTCTGATTTTTTTACCGTAACGGAACATTATTTTTCCCTGCCGCAGGAATATGTCATCTACAATGACGGGGGAGTGGAAGTGGACCCCTTTCCTGTGGAACTTTCCATGGGAGTTCATCTTCTCTGCGCCAGCTGGAATGACCAGGACATGAATGCATGGGAAGAAAGATTTCCCTACGACTGTTTTGCAGTTTATGTTCCCTACCGCAGGGCAGACGGGAGTCTTGGAAGGGTAAAAGCCTCTGTTCCCGCTTCTCTTGGTGTAATGGGACTCCTTCCCTACACTTCTGCAAATGTAATAGACCTTCTCTTTGGTGCTTTGGGTAACCGTTACGGCTGGGGCGGTATGGCAGGCCAGAGGGATTGTTCTGCCCTTGCCCAGGAAACTTTCCGCTGCTTTGGCATTGAACTTCCCAGAAACAGCAGTGCCCAGGGAAAATATCCTGCAAGAAAAATCTTTTTCAGAAAAAGTCATACCCTTCGCCGTCAGAATCTTTTGGATAAAGCACCTCCGGGAGCAATAGTCCGTCTGCCGGGTCACATTGCCTTTTACCTGGGTGAGTACAAGGGAAAGCAGTATCTTCTCTCCGCTACGGAAGGCTACTACAACACAAAAAAAGACAGAGACTCCGGGGACTGGGTAAGACTAAATTCCGTAAACATCAACTCAGTGGATGTAATCCGAAAATCCGGAAAAACCTGGCTGGGTGACATTGTAGAAATTACTTACTAGCAGAAAAAATTACCCCCTGGAACAGAAAAAACAGTACATTATGTATGATAAAAGTATAAAATAATTGCGAAAATTTAGCACAATAGAAAGATTTTCGCAAAATAGTAATACTTTTCCTTGACAAAGCAAAAACGCACTCCTAGAATGTAACTATGATGCTTTTCCGCTTAACCTCCTTTACGGAAATCATCTGTGGCAAAACTAAATATTTAGCCAAGGCAGGGTGGGTTATCTCGCCCTGCTATTTTAGAACGGAGTATTTATGAAAAAAACAGGAATTAGTGCATTCCTTTTTGTTGTATTTTCTATCATATCAATTCCTCTCTTTGCAGAAAAAGTTCCTGCAGGTACTTTTGAAAATGCCTCACCCGCAGACCTTGAAAAAATCATTTCTGTAGATAAAAAACTCGGCACAAAGAGCAATGAACTTGTAGTTTACTACTACCGCAGGGACGGTCAGTATGAACCCTGGGCCCTCTGGCTCTGGGCAATCCCCGGTGGAGACGGTAATGCAATGTGGCCTTACGCACAGGAATGGAAAGTTCTTGACGGCGTTGGTTATATGCGCTTCCCCTTAGACGGATCTGCTACCGGTGGTGTAAAACCGGTTTCTTCTGACGGAACAGTTGGTCTTATTGTCCGCCAGGATGCAGGCTGGGTAAAAGACGGAAACGATGACCGCATCTGGAACATCGGTACCTCTAACAAAGTTGCAATCCTCGAAAAAAATCAGACAACCTATGCAGCAGAAATCTACAAGCCTTCCATTACAAATGCAGAACTTGTAGAACTCAATACCCTCAGGCTTACCCTCTCCGGAAAGTACGGTCTTGATGAAAAAACTTCCGGTTTTGAAGTTCGTGCAAAGAACGGAAAATACTACGACATTAAAAGTGTTGTTAATGCAGAGCCATCTGATGCAGACGACAATTATGCAAAATACGTAACTGTTACCCTGAACGAAAATGCCTCTGTAAGCGACAGCCTTTATGTAAAGAACCCTGCCTTCCGCGGCGAAACACCTGTTTCAAGTCAGAAACTTGCAGTCCGCCTTGCCGAAGAAAGAGTTCCCCCTGCGGAAACAAAACTGGGCGCTGAACTAAAGAACGCAAGTGTAACCTTCCGCCTCTGGGCACCAACTTCATCTTCTGTAACCGCAAATATTTACCGTAAGGCAGATGCCTCAAAGCCAGACTATACTCTTCCATTAAACTACAGTGAAAGCACCGGCGTGTGGACAGGAACTTTTGCTTCCGTAAACCCCGACGGATTTTTCTACGACTACACTGTGGTAAACTCTAAAGGAAGTGTTACAGTCCTTGACCCCTATGCCCTTTCCATGGCAAGTTACCGCGGTAAGGGTGGAGCTGGCCGTGCTGCAATCGTTGACCTGGAAAGTTCAAAAGCATACCCCGAAGGCGGAATGGATGCTCCCTATTATCCTCTTACCCAAAGGGAAGATGCAGTTATTTACGAAGTATCTGTCCGTGACTTTACCATCTCTTCTGATTCAGGAGTGACTGCAGTTCCCGGAACCTACAAAGCCTTCATTGAAAAAATCCCTTACTTAAAGAGCCTTGGCATAACACACGTTCAGCTGCTTCCCGTACTGAACTTTTACTTTAACGACGAAAACGACAAGTCTTACGACAACCGCGGGCTTGTTAACGGTTCAAACTATAACTGGGGTTATGACCCCCACAACTACTTTACTCCCGAGGGCTGGTTTGCAAGTGATGCAAATGATCCCTACGTGCGTATCCGTGAACTCAGGGAACTTATTAACGAAGTTCACAAGGCAGGCATGGGCGTACTTCTTGATGTAGTTTACAATCACATGGCAGATGCCGCCCTTCTGGACACAATCGTTCCCGGTTACTACTTCCGCATGACAGATGAAGGAAAGTACAAAAGCAACTCAGGTTGTGGAAACGATACTGCTACCGAGCGCAAAATGATGAAGCGCATTGTGACTGACTCTACCACTCACTGGGTAAAAAATTACAAGGCAGACGGATTCCGCTTTGACCTCATGGGGCTTATGGAAGCCTCTTCCGTTCTTGATTCCTACGAAGCCTGTGCAAAAATAAACCCCTCTACACTGTTTGAAGGCGAGGGATGGAAAATGTACAACGGTGAAGCTGGAACTCTTGGCATGGATCAGAATTACATGCGTAAGACAGACAGCGTTTCTGTTTTCAATGATGAATTCCGTGACCTTGTAAAAGCCGGTGGTTTTAACGAAACAGGTCTGGGTTTCATTACAGGAAAAGAAATTAACCTTGAGCGCCTTTACAAAAACATGACCGGTACCCCTGCCGCCAACTATCGTGCAGATGATCCGGGAGACAACCTTCAGTACCTTACCTGCCATGACGGACTTACCCTTCATGACGCAATTACAAATAACCTTCACCTTGACGAAGAAAAAGACAAGGCAGAAATTGTTGCCCGCATTAAGCTTGGAAACACACTCGTTCTTACAAGCCAGGGAATCGCCTTCCTTCATGCAGGCCAGGAAAGGGGAAGAACAAAACCCAACGTAAATCATGCAAAGAACGAAAGTGTGAACAATTATGTCCGCAACAGTTATGATTCAAGCGACAACATCAACCAGATTGTGTGGACTTTAGATGACTCTTACCAGAATCTTCTTGACTACACAAAGGGTCTTATTGCAATAAGAAACTCAAGTAATGCTTTCAGACTGGGAGATGCAAAGAAAATTGAGTCTTCCATGAAACCCGCTTCTTCCATAAAGGGTGAGCAGCAGGTGATTGCATTTACAGTTAAAGGAAGTGACGGAAACTATGTGGTTGCCGTTAACGCAGGAAGCAAAAAGTGCCTTGTAAAAACAGGCCTTAACCTTAAAAAAGCAGAAGTCCTGGCAGATGCAGAAAGTGCCGGAACAGAAGCAATTCCTTCTCCTAAGGGAGTGTCCCTTAAGGGAAAAGATGTGGAGATTCAGCCACTTACGGCTACAATCATCCGCGTAAAATAATGTGGACGGAAAAATTTCCCGTAACCACAATTTGATTTTGGTTGTTTAACTGGTGGGTTTTAACCATCAGCGTAACTTATAGGAGGAAAACGTAATGAAAAAAACATTATGTGCATTGGCAGCATTGGCACTGATTTCAACCAGTGTATTCGCAGCAAAGAAGGTGACTCTCACAGTCTGGGAGTCTGATGGACCAGAGAAAGAGTACATTCAGTGGGCAGCAAAAGAGTTCCAGAAGACTCACAAAAATGTGAAGATTAAGTATGAA
>JAEEKM010000106.1 GCA_016282455.1 Treponema sp.
CGGAACGCCCTTAAGAAAAAATTTTATTCAACAACTTTTTCTTTCCCCAGAATCAACCGCAGGTAAAGGGGCTGCAAAACAAATATGAGTACATAGCCGCACAAAAAAGTAAGGGCAAGGCTTTTTAAGTACATGGGTAAGAAGGGTATCTGTGCTCCGTGGCTTACGGCACTTTTCCAGCCCAGGAATACCATGAGCAGGGTGATGAGGGGTGTGTAAAAAATGTCGGATATAAAACTTTCTACTGCTAAAGACGGCAGGCTTCTTTCCCTGAGGTTCAGTTTTGCACACAGGCCCAGTGCACATTTTCTTACCGGGAGTAAAAAGCCAATGAGTAAACTCAATACCGTGCTTGCTGCAAAACTTACCAGCCATGCAATGAGTGTAAAGTGTCCGGAAGTAAGGCTTCCTATGAGCGACAGTGCTAGGCTTAATGAAATGCCCATGAGCAGGTTCATTAAAATTCCTACGCGGTGCATCTTTTGTGCTTTTGCTTTTTCTGCCTGATCCAATTCCATAAAATTCTCCTTTTATTAAAGTGTACACGACTTCAAATTATTTGTCATTAAATTTGTAATGACAATTATATTTTTATTTGTTAAAATAATTTTAAAAATGAATATCTACATGACTAGCGACCTGCATGCTGACTGCTGGTACAAGGCAAATAAATCTGAACAGGGGCCGGCTCCTTTTCATCATCTTTATAAATACGAGTCTCTTGAGGATTTTATTAACGCTTCTCTTAAACCTGCTGACATTCTCTGTGTGGCAGGAGATACCTGTGATGACCCCAATCTTTTTGTAGATTTTTATAGGGCGGTTTCTCTGCGCTACAAAAAAGTTTTTCTTGTTTTTGGGAACCATGACCTTACCGTGCAGAATAAAACTTACTTTAAGAATAATCCCTTTACTGACACTCAGGCTAAGCTGGATTTTCTTAAGGCAGAACTTTCTAAGCTGGGGAACGTTTCTCTGCTTGACGGAAGTGTGGAAGAATACTGCGGCATGAAGTTTGGCGGTACCATGGGCTTTAATGATTTTTCCTGGGCACGCAAACTTGAGCCAGAGGCAGATGAAGAAAAAATTATTGCTGACTGGAAAAAAAGTTTTGATGCCCGCCACTGGAATTATATGGGAAACATTCACACAGAAATTTTTTCTTCTCAAATGAAAAAACTTGACTATGTGGTTTCTCAAAAACCAGATGTCATCCTTACCCATTACCTGCCGCTTTTTTTTGGGGTTGAAAAGCAGTATGAAAAAGACTTCCGCACTACCACTTTTTATTTTGACGGCAATAAATATCTGGAAGAATTAAAAGATGGCACTGTCTGGCTGGGCGGACATTTGCACTGTGTCCGTACAAAAGATTTAGTTACCGGTAGCGGTAAAACCCTCCACCTTAAACTAAACCCCCTTGGCTTCCCTGATGAAAACTGCAGGTAAAGAAAAGAGGCCGTGCCTGTTACAGAAGTAGTAAATCTTTTTTGTTCCGTTGATTTTAAAGCGCACTTCTGCATTCTGCTCCGGGTAGAGTTTTTTTATTTCCACTCCGTCTCCCCTTACTGCTGCAATAAAAGAGATGTAATGTTTTTTAGTCATCTCGTGGTTCACGGTTACAAAATATTCATCTTCCACTTTTTCTATTTTTACAGAATGGCTTTCATCTGCTTCTTCTGCTTCCAGCGGTGGGAGTGTAATTCCGCAGCAGCTTACAACTGCCTCTCCGCTTGACTGAATGAGGTTTCCGCAGATCGGGCAGACATAAAAGTTCACTCGAAGCATGTTTCCTGCACGGTTTGTGTTTATAACGTTCTCGCCAGAAAACAATTCAATCACAGAAACTCCCAGTGCCTTTGCAAGACCTTCTACCAGAGAAATGTCCGGAAGCCCACGTCCTCTTTCCCATTTTGAGATTGCCTTGTCAGTTACATTAATTTTTTCCGCCAGCTGAGCCTGGGTTAAATGCCTGCTTTCCCTTAAGCGCTTAATCATTGCGCCGGTTACATATTGGTTTGTCATAACTAAACAATACTGCAGCCTTATGGCAAAAGCAACCTACGCTTTGTAGAGTGGGAAGTTTTCCCAAAATGTGCTAAACTGTTGATGGAGAAAGCTATGATCAGTCAGGAAGAGTTTTGGAGCGAAAACGATTTAATTGCAAAGGCCATTCACTTTGCAGCAGAAAAACACGGCAGCGTTATTAACAAGGACGGCAGTATAGGGCAGAAAAGAAAAGGTTCCCCCCTGCCATATATCGTTCATCCTCTGGAAGTGTGGCAGATACTCAGAAACGAAAACTGTTCCGTTAGTGTTCAAGCGGCAGGTCTTTTGCATGATACCCTTGAAGACACAGACACCAGCGCAGAAGAAATTGAACTAAACTTTGGAAAAGAAATCCTTGCTCTCGTTCAGTTAGAATCCGAAGACAAAACTAAAAGCTGGAAAGAAAGAAAACAGCAGACCCTTGACCATCTTAATGAAATTAAAAACAGAATATTGAATAATAAAAATCCAGATTCCAAAGACCTGGAAGTTTTTTACATAATCTGTGCAGATAAACTTTCCAACTGCAGGGCCCAGCTTTATGACTTCAGGCATATTGGCAGTGCACTTTTTGAAAAGTTTAACAAAGAATCAACTCCGGAACTTCAGGGCTGGTATTATAAGGGAATTGTAAAAGCCCTTTCACCACTTGATGGAATGAAAATGTATCAGGAATTTTCTCAAGTGGTAAAAGAGCTTTACGGAGAGTAAATTTTACTTCTTTAACAGAGCAGCAAAGGGATTGTAGTACATTCCGTCTTCGCTTCCGCCAAAGTTCTGTTTTGGACGGTCACTTCTAGGGCGATCGTTTTTAGAAACAGGTTTTACAGAAGCTGCACTTCCAGAAGAAGAGCCTTTCTTTACAACAACCACACGCTTTTTTACACCGCCGGATGAAGCAGCATTAGAAGAAGATGAAGTGCTGCCCATGCCCTCATGATGCATTCTGCTTGCCGCATCACTCTTAAGGCTAAGGCTGATTCTCTTTCTGTCCATGTCCAGATCGATGATTGTAAACTCTTTGATGTCACCAACTTTGATTACATCCATTGGGTCGCTAACAAAGGAGTCGCTCAGCTCACTGATGTGGATAAGGCCTGTCTCATGCAAACCGATGTCTACAAAAGCACCGAAGTCTACCACGTTGCGGATTTTACCGGTCACTTTCATTCCCACGGTAAGGTCTTCAAACTTTACCACACCCTTCTGCATGATTGGTGCAGGGTATCCGTCACGGGGGTCACGGTTTGGTTTTGCAAGTTCTTCTACAATGTCGTTGATTGTTGTTTCACCAACGCCATATTTTTCTTCCAGTTTCTTTCTTAAGTCTGCAGAAACTTTTTCCTTGTTCTGAACAAGAGGAAGTACTTCGCTTGCCACACCATAGTTTTCAGGATGCACCCAGGTGTTGTCCAGTGGGTTTGAACTTTCAGGAATCTTCAAAAATCCTGCGCACTGTTCATAAGCCTTTGGTCCAAGACCAGACACTTTTTTAAGGTCTTCACGGCTGGTGATTTTTCCATTTGCATCACGGTATGCAACAATTTTCTTTGCAAGACTTGAATTAATTCCGGAAACATATTTTAAGAGTGAGGCAGATGCTGTGTTAAGGTTAACGCCTACCTGGTTTACAACGCTTCCAACAACTTCATCCAGTGTGTCAGAAAGTTTCTTCTGGTTAACGTCATGCTGGTAAAGTCCAACACCAATTGCCTTGGGGTCAATCTTTACAAGTTCTGCAAGAGGATCCTGCAGGCGGCGTCCCATGCTTATTGCACCACGGATTGTAAGGTCAAGGTCAGGGAACTCTTCGCGGGCAATGTCACTTGCACTGTAAACGGAAGCACCGCTTTCATCCACAACAGTGTAGCGCACGTCGGGGAAGTTGTCGCTGATTACTTTGCTTACAATAGCCTGTACTTCCTGGCTACCAGTTCCGTTACCAACAGCAACCACCTGAATGTTGTACTGCTTGATTGCAAACTTAATCTTGTTGTAACTTTCATCCGGTTCAGCAACCTGTTTAATAAGGAAGTAACCAAGATATTTTCCTGTTTCATCAAGGGCAGCACATTTTGTTCCAGTACGAATACCTGGGTCCACACCAAGAACACGGCTTCCCTTAATTGGCTGTGTCATAAGAAGATTTTTTAAGTTCTCGCTGAACACTCCGATTCCGTGAGCATCTGCTTCGTCAAACTCATCACTGCGAATTTCGCGGAGAACAGCAGGTGAAAGAAGGCGGACAACACCGTCTTCAATTGCTTCTGAATGATACTTGTTTCCAATCTTCTGTTTTTTCTGAAGTTCCTTAACGGCATCTTCTACGCTCACGTCAAGGGTTACTTCCAGGGCACCTTCACGTTCTGCACGGTTGATTGCAAGAATGCGGTGGGGTTTAATCTGGTTAAGGGGCTCTGAGTAGTCCCAGTACATTTTGTATGTAGAAGTTTTTTCTGCAGTTGCTGCATCCTGTCCTTCGGGAACAATACCTTTTGTGGCCATGGTTCCTGTAGCAAGATAAAGATCTTTTACTGCACTTCTGTTTGCACTGTCCTGAGAAACACGTTCTGCAAGAATATCCTGTGCACCCTTGATTGCATCTTCGGCAGTGGGAACTTTAAGGGCTTCATCTTCCACATCTGTTTTTACAAACTCTGCTGCCTTTGCTTCCACAGCCTTATCATCATTTGAAGAATCAGCAATAAAATCAGCAAGGGGCTCAAGTCCTTTTTCCTGAGCAATCATGCCTCTTGTCTTCTTCTTTTTCTTGAATGGTGCCCACAAGTCTTCCAGCTCAGTAAGGGTTTTTGCACCCATAGCGGCCTTGTAGAGAGTTTCGGTCAGTTTACCCTGAGCAAAAATTCCCTTTACAATCTCAAGACGGCGTTCTTCAAGATTCTTGTAACTGGTAAAAAGATGGTCACAATCGCGAACCTGAACTTCATCCAGAGAACCGTGCTTTTCCTTACGATAACGGGAGATAAACGGAATGGTACATCCTTCCGCAACCAGACTGATAACTGCACTTACCTGAGCAATCCTGATGTTAAGCTCTTCGGCAATGCGCTGCATGATTTCCACTTCATTAACTGAAAGTGCGTCAATTTGTTCTTGTGTGAATTCCATAAGTTCGGGCATTGTAGCAGATTTTTCACTGATGATAAAGCACTTTAAGGGCTTGACTTTTTATAATTTCTTTTCCCCAAAAACCATGTTATAATACTTTAATGCAGGATTCCACAAACACTCAGCTGCTTTTAGATTTATTTGAAGAAAAAGGCTTTATTCCCAATCAAATGCAGCTCGCCGCAATCATAAACACCAGCGGACCCCTTTTACTTACTGCAGGTCCCGGTTCAGGCAAAACAAGAGTTCTTTTGTGGCGCACCGTAAATCTCATTGTCTGCCAGAATGTTTTACCCCAGGAAATATTTCTCTGCACTTTTACAGAAAAAGCTTCAAGACAGTTAAAGGAAGGTCTGGAAGAACTGCTTTCCCTTGCCAGCCGTCACACAGGTAAGCGTTATGACATTTCCGGCATGTATGTGGGAACCCTCCATTCCCTCTGCCGCCGCATGCTTTCAGAAGGCATTTTAGTTTCACAGACAAACTCTTCCAATCACGTAAGCCTCATGGACGATTTTGACCAGTACCTTTTTGTTTCCCAATTTAATAACTGGAATGCTCTTTTAAAAACAGCCGAGGTTCCAGTTGCAAATGATGAAAATGCAAGTACTGAAAATGAAACAGAAGAAGAGGACATTACAGAAGCCCAGCTGAACTTTTATGAAAAAATAAACCAAAGCTTTTTTGACACCGGCCGTTCAAAAATGAAAGCGGTAAACCACTTCATTGAATTTGCAAACCGCATGGCAGAAGAAGATTTTCTTGACGAACAGCTTTTATCCTTTTGCAAAAAGACAGATGTTTTTTCCGAAACAGACACTGCACTTTTTAAAATGACTGTTGAGTATCATAAACTGCTCAAACAGGGCGATGGAGAAAAAGTTGATTTTTCAACCCTTCAGCAAAAAACAATGCGGGTTCTTGAAGAAAGCAGTAATTCTTCTTCCATCTTTAAGCACGTAATTGTTGATGAATACCAGGACACAAACAATATCCAGCAGAAAATTTATTTTGCCCTTGCCAAACATTCTTCAAACATCTGCATTGTGGGTGATGATGACCAGGCCCTTTACAGATTCCGCGGTGCAACTGTAGAAAATCTTGTTTCCTTTGTATCCTCCTGTTTCAAGTTTTTTAATCTTCTTCCCGCAAGAATTGATTTAAACATTAACTACCGCTCCAGGGCAGACATTGTTAAAACCTACACTACTTTTATTACTCAGTGTGACTGGGCAGACCCGTATTCCGACAATTATTACCGCATCATGGACAAAAACATTACCGCTTTCAGTACAGACGAAAGGCCTGCCGTGGCTCTTGTGAGCGGAGAAAAAGAATATGTTGCAGAAGAAGCAGTCACTTTTGTAAAAAACCTTTATGAAAATCAAATCATAAGTGACTACAACCAGTGTGCAATTCTTTTTCCAAGCCTGCGCGGCTACAAAGGAGAACTTAGTGCCCCGGTTAAAGCCTTTACACAAGCCTTTGAAGAAGAAGGCATTCCCGTTTATTCTCCCAGAACAAAAAACTTTCTTTTTACAGATGAATGTCTTGCAACCTTCGGAATCTTTTCCCTTATTTTTGACTGCAGGCCTGATGTAGAACATACTTTTGGTAACCAGCAGAGATTTCACAAATGGTTAAAGGAAGCCCAGTGGGCTTGTTCAGAAGTGATGGAAGATGATAAAGAGATTGCACTCTTCATAAAAGAAAAACAGAAAGTCGTTCAGCAGGTGACGGAAGATTATGTCGCTCTTGATCTTTTTTGCCAGGAGAATAATCTTTCTCAGGAAGCCCCCCTTACTCAGGAAAATCTTGAGCTTTTAAAACAGATAAAAAATCTGCATGACCAGACTCAGAGTAAACTGAAGGATGCAACTTTACAGACTTTTGCAAAATCTTCTTATCAGAGAGACAAGGAAGTTACGCTTTCCTATGCTATTGCAAAACTAACGTCTCTTCCCTGGACCCTTCTTGACCTTTTTTACCAGCTGAATAAATTCGTCTGGTTCCGGGATGATTTTGCCATGGCAGAAGATGGTGAGGACCAGGGGCTTTACAACATGGCCCAGATTACCCAGTTCATTTCCCGTTACATGGAAAATCATTCACAGTTTTTAGGCGGCCGTCATTTTGCAGAAGACAGATTTAACATAAGTTTTTTCTTCTCATACCTCTATGCACTTTTTGTAAGAAGCGAAGGCGAACATGAAGATGAAGAAAATCCTTTTCCCAAAGGTGCTGTTCCCTTCCTTACAGTACACCAGTCAAAAGGACTTGAGTTTCCTGTGGTAATTCTTGGTTCACTTTCTCACAGAAAAAAGCCCCCTCGCCTGCTGGACATTTTAGTAAGACAGATTGCCGAAGTAGAATCAAAGGGCCAAAACTTTCAGGAACCCATAGAACGCCTAGACGATTTTGACACTATGCGCATGTTTTACGTTGCCTTAAGCCGGCCAAAAAATTTTCTTCTTCTCTGTCAGTTTACAGGAAAAGGTCACTTCACCTACCCTGCCTTTTATTCACTTTTTACCCAAAAGAACATTCCCTATCTGGACGAGTTATACCCAATTACAATTCCTGTGTCCGAAGAAAAAAAAGAAGTGTCTGAAAAAAACTACTCATACTCTGCAGATTACCTTCCCTATCTGCGCTGCCCCAGAAACTACATGGCTTTTGCAAAATACGGTTTTGTTCCCTCAAGAACACAGACGGCTTTTTTTGCAAGTCTCATCCAGCAGACAATCAGTGATTTTCAAAACTATCTGGACGGCAACCCTGACGGAGGCAGTAAAAAATGAATATAAGCAATTTAAGTGATGAAGAAATGGAAGAAAAACTCCGCGAATTTTTTGAGGCAAACTTTTCCTACCTAAAAGAAAATTCCGGGCATACTATTAACCTTAGTCTGAAAGAAAAAGCATTTGAACAGGTTCTCTGCTACTGGAAAAAAGAAAAATTTCTTGCAGGCAGTAAAAGGCATTTTCAGGAAAAAGTTTCCCTTCACGGACTTCACTCCCCCAACAAACAGATTCCTTTTTCCATGGAAGATAAAGTAGATGTTATTGAAAACCAGGAGGGACTGTCTCTTTTTCATTTAACTAGTAAAAGTCGCGAAAACATTCTGGCAGACAAAGAAAAATACTCCCGTCAGTTAGCCTTCTGTACCCAGATTTGGGATAAAACTTACCCCCAGAAGCCTGTCAGCAAAACCGGCATGCTTTCTACATCTGTACCCAAAGAAGTACATGAGGCACTTCGTTCCGGTGATGAAAAGGCTGCAAAAGAAGCAATAGAAAACTGGGAGCCGCTTATAGACATTCCCTTTAGTGAAGAGGATGCAAAGGCTCTTATTTCAGACTTTGGTCAGGTTGTTGAAAAAACTGACGCTGATGAATTTGCCCCGCCTGCGCCAGAAGTTTTAGAATCCATTGTAAAGGGTACAAATAAAACCTTTGCCAGACAGATTTGCCTTGAGTGTGACCTCCGCCATTCCTGCCCCTCATTTGACGCCTACCAGGGAATAAACGACCCACTCCCCCAGGAAGACTCCGCCCCCTTACTGCTAGACTAACAGTCGGTAGTCAAATCACATTCCCAGTGTTTGAACATAACTTTTCGTTGGTTGAAGTTAAAACATCCCGGTGGTTTAGATAAAAACATCTCGGTGGTTGAGGCTCTCGAAACCACCAGTAAACATCCCGCAGGTTAAGCCCCTCATGCGAATCTGCGAAACGCTACCCAACAACAAACTCCCCGGTGGTTGAGGCTCTCGAAACCACCATTACCACTAACAACAAAAAACTACCGCGCGTTAACCTGCTCTTTTATAGCCGCCTGAACATCTTTCATCTCAACGACCGAACGTTCATCCTGTTCTGCAATCAGTGCCGCTCTATTCAAAACACTCTCAATTTTAGCACAAGAAAATCCGTTAAAGGTTTTTACCAGACTTTGCACACTACAATCTGCAGCAAAACTTTTACCCCTACTGTACATTTCCACCAGCTGAGCCCTTGCTTTTTCATCAGGGAATGGAACGGAAATACGGGCATCAAACCTGCCAGGCCTGATTAAAGCTTCGTCCAGTGCATTTATACTGTTTGTTGCCGCCAGCACTAAAACTCCGCTTGTACTTTCAAAACCGTCCAGTTCATTAAGAAGCGCAGTTACAATTCTTGTATTCTCTGTTTCTATGGCACTTCCAGAATAATTTCTTCTGGTTCCAATTCCGTCAAATTCATCTATAAAAACTATACAGGGAGCTCTGCGCCTTGCTTTTTTGAACAGCAATTTAACCTTCATTGGTCCTATTGCCATGAACATGCTTTCAAAATCTGTTGCCTTAGCAGGAATAAAGTTTACTTTGGCTTCCCCTGCCAGTGCTTTTGCAAAGAGAGTTTTACCATTACCAGGTGCACCCTCCATAATTATTCCCTTTGGCATTCTGACACCCTTTTTTGCCCATTCTGCCGGATTTTTCATTATTTCCATAACCTGGGACATATCTTTTTTAAGTGCATCCATGCCTACAACATCAGCAAAAGTTTTCCCTGTATGCCTTACCACCTTAAAAGTATTGGGGCTTATGAACTTTCTAAAGACAATAACAACTGCTGTTATAAAAAACCCGTAAAAAACTATATCTAACAGCAGAGAAATGATTTTTTCAGGGTCAGAATCTTCTGTAACCTTAACACTGTTTTTAAGCAGAAACTCTTTGAGCAGGGGAGACTCCGGGTTATAGGTCTGAAGTTTTACTTCTGTACCCTCATCTGTCACCTTTGTAAAAGTAAGATATTTTTTTCCGATTTCTACTTTCTTTACAAGCCCCTTTTCCACATCCTGGTAAAAAGAAGCATACTCTGTCATAGGTACAGATTTACCAAGCAAACTGTCCCCTAAAAACAGGTAAAACACAAGTCCTAAAGCCAAAATCACCGTAATTCCAAAAGCAAGTTTTCTTTTCATTCTTTACCCCAAAGCAACATCAAGTACCATCATAAGAATAAAACCAAGGGCAAATCCAACTGTACCCAGGTTTGAATGTTCCCCTTCACTGGCTTCCGGAATAAGTTCTTCCACCACCACATAAAGCATTGCACCTGCCGCAAAACTCAAAAGGTAGGGTAGTAGTGGCAGAATCCAGCTTGTAAGAAGAATGGTTATCACTGCCGCTATGGGCTCCACAATTCCACTTAAAGTTCCGTAAAGAAAGGCTTTACCCTTTCCGTTTCCCTCTCCCGCAAGAGGCATTGAAATAATAGCCCCTTCAGGAAAGTTCTGTATTGCAATACCAATAGAAAGTGCTAGGGCACCTGCCGCAGTTATTCCTGAACCACCCGCCATAAGTGCTGCAAAAACCACACCAACTGCCATTCCCTCCGGTATATTATGCAAAGTCACCGCAAGAACAAGCATGGTCGTTTTTTTAAGGGAAGCTTTAAGACCTTCGGGTTTATCTGCATTTACGTGCAGGTGGGGAATAATAACGTCCAGCAAAAGAAGAAAAGCCATGCCAAGAGCAATACCTGCCGCAGCCGGTAAAAATGCAAGTTTTCCCATTCCGCTTTCTTCACTCTGTTCAATTGCAGGAACTATAAGTGACCAGACACTGGCCGCTACCATCACACCGCTTGCAAAACCAAGAAGAAGTTTCTGTACCCTTGCATTCAGACTACTGCTCATGAAAAAAACACAGGCAGAACCCAGCATGGTACCAAGAAATGGAATCATAAGCCCGTAAAATACATTCATAATAAAAATATAGCACTTATTTTTCTCTTTGCACAGATTCCGCTATTCTATAGTCTGCGCCTTCTTATAGACACTTTTAATTCATTTCATTACAATATAATGCACAAAAAATCAGGCGTAAAAGAGGATATCATGCCAAAAATTGAAGTAAACGAAAAACTGTTTTTTAATCTTGTTGGAAGAACATTTGAGTACGACGACTTCTTTGAAAAAAAACTTACCCATGCAAAAGCAGAACTTGACGAAGCTCCAAAAGCAGAAGACAGTGCCGATGACCGCACAATAAAAATCGAACTTAACGACACAAACCGTCCGGATCTCTGGTCTACTGGTGGTGTTGCCCGCTGTCTGCGTGAATACGAAGGAAAAGCTCATTCAAACTACGATGCATTCCTTTCTTACCCCGGAAAAATTCAGTCTACAGACAACCGCTTCGTAGAAGTTGACTCAGGTCTTGAACACATCCGTCCTTTCATGGTTGCCTTTACAATCAGCGGTAAACCGGTTGATGACCCCATGCTCAAAGACATCATTCAGACACAGGAAAAATTGTGCTGGAACTTCGGCCGCAAGAGAAAAACCATTGCCATGGGTGTTTACCGTGAAAAAGACGTTAAGTGGCCATGTCATTATGTTGCCGCAGATCCAGACAAAGATTCTTTTGTTGCCCTTGGAGAAAACCAGTCACAGACTCTGCGCAGCATTGTAAAAAATCATCCAAAGGGAAAAGACTTCGGATGGATTCTTGAAGGCATGACAAAATATCCTCTTTTCAAAGATAACTCAGGCGAAGTGCTCAGCATGCCACCTATCATTAACAGCGCAACCCTGGGTCAGGTAGAAGTAGGTGATGACGAACTTCTCGTAGAGCTTACAGGAAGCGACATGGAAAGCCTCATGCTCTCTGCAAACATCGTTGCCTGTGACTTCTTTGACGCAGGTTATAAAATTACTCCGGTTCTGGTTAAACATCCTTATGACACAGGTTTTGGAAAAGATATTGTTGCACCTTTCTATTTCCAGAAAACAACAGATGCCCGCCTTACTGCAATCAACAAAAAGCTTGGTGAAGAACTTACTGTAGCCCAGGTTGTAGAAGCCCTTGAAAAAATGGGTAACAGCGTAAGCCACCGTTCAGAAAACGGAGATGAAATCTTTACTGTAAAACCTGCTCCCTACCGCAACGACTTCCTCCACGAAGTAGACGTTATTGAAGACGTAATGATTGGCATGGACTTAGATTACTTTAAGCCTTCTAAGCCAAATGATTTTACTGTAGGACGCCTCCTTCCGATTACAACTTACAGCCGCAAGGTAAAGGAAATCATGGCAGGTCTGGGTTACCAGGAAATGATTTTTAACTACCTTGGTTCAAAGAAAACCTACATTGACCGCATGGGAATTTCAGGAGATAATGTAATTGAAATTGCAAACCCCATGAGCGAAAACTACCAGTTCATCCGACCTTCAATCATTGCAAGCCTCTTTGAAGCAGAAGCACAGAGCGGTAATGCCGTTTACCCCCACAAGATTTTTGAAGTTGGTAAAATTGCCTACATTGATGACACAGAAGAAAACACAGGTACACGCACAGTACAGAGTCTTGGTTTCCTTACTGCTGCCAACAACGCAAACTTCAATGACCTTGCAAGCGAAGTAAGCACCCTGCTTTATTACCTTGACCACAAGTATGAAGTTCGTGAAACAGAAGACCCGCGTTTCATTCCAGGACGTCAGGCTGCCATTGTTGTAAACGGTAAGCAGTGCGGTATCTTCGGAGAGATTCATCCCCAGGTGCTGGAAAACTGGCAGGTTACAGTTCCCTGTGTTGCAGGTGAAGTAGACCTTGAGTTCCTTATGTCAAACGAAGGACATGCCGGTGTTGCAGAAGTAAAGTCCTCTGCAAAAACAGATGCCCCAAAAGCTGAGCAGAAGTCAGAAAAGAAAACTGAACAGAAAAAAGCAGAACCCAAGAAATCAGAAGGACCAAAACTTGCCGAAAACCAGATTGAACATTTTGACAAGTATATTGACCTTCGCGTTGCAGTAATCAAAAGCGTAGAAACAAACCCCCAGGGTGAAAAACTCTACATTGAACACATGGATGACGGAAGCGGAACAGAACGCATTGTTCAGAGCGGACTTCGTGACTACCTTACTCCGGAAGAACTTATCGGCCAGCATGTGATTATTGCCGCAAACCTTGCCCCACGTAAAATGCGCGGAGTAGAAAGCCATGGAATGCTTCTTGCTGCAGACTACATGGAAGACGGAAAAGAAAAAGTTGAACTTCTTACCGCTCCATGGGCAGAGCCTGGAACACCAGTTATTCCACAGGGCAGTGATGCAACTGCAGCCCTTTCAAAGCCTGAGAAAATCGACATTGACAAGTTCTGCAAAGTGGAATACAAAATCCGCGGTCACAAAGCTCAGGTAGGTGGTGTAACCCTTACTTGTGCAGGTCAGGAAATTACTACTGTAAAATCCGACAACTGCGACATCGAGTAGACAGGTATATCCAAAAGACTTTTCGGGAAGAACTAATAGGTTTATAAAATAAACCATGGTGGTTGAGGCACTCGAAACCACTCTTTAGTTCTTCCCTTATTTTTTTAAATCTGACTATGCAAAAATCTCACTTTTGTGAATTTTTCCCAGTTCCGTAAGACTTTCTTTTATTCCCATTCCCTCATGTGCTGACATATAGTTTTTTAAATCAATACTGAATCGGTTCATGGAAAAATGCTGGTAGACAAATACCTTATTCCAGGCCTCTTCATGTCCTTTGTAACAATCCCGAAGAGTATCCCTGTATTCAACAAAAATCTTTTTGTCTTTTAGTTCCGCATAGCCAACAATCCAGAGTTCAGGAACAAAAGTTCCCTTTTCAGAATTTTCTACAAGAGCTTTATGTAATTCTGCAGTAAGCGATGCAACTTTTTTCTGACTTTCGCTGATTAGGTTTTTAATGTCAGGGCTTCCTTTTTTTTTCAGATAATTTAAGTGGTTGGTCTTTGCCGTATGAAGGGGAGTTTTATTTAAAATGATTACGTTTTTCCTGAAGTCAGTTTCTAATTCAGCATGTTTTCTAAAAAAACCTTCTGCAATTTTTCCACTCTGGCCCACAAGATATTTTGAGTTTACCTTAAGCTGCTCGTCTTTACCTGGATTGTCTCCAATCACAATCATGTGGATGTCATGATCTTTAGTGATTTCATCATAGGCTTTATTGTAAACAACAGGAAGTTCCATAGAGTAGGGCGGGGTGTCCTCTTTTTCTCTGATAACTTCTTTTTCCAAGGCAATTATTTCATGCCCAAAGACTGACCAACTTTCACAAAGATTTTTATACTGCTCTCTAAAAGTGCAGAATGCTTCCCATTGATTTTCTGTCATAGCCTGATTTTACCTCATTCCTCTTTACTTGTCACCCGATAGTCCCAGTTGTGTTTCGGGTAACGGCCTTTCATTTCACTGCAAATTTCCGGCCAGGTTTCTTTCCAGAAGTTTTCCAAATCTGAAGTTATCTGCAGGGGGCGGCGGGCAGGGGAGAGTAATTTTAACAAAAGCGGATGTCCCATTACCTTTGGTGTAGTAAAACAGCCAAATATCTGCTGGATGATTATTTCAAGTACCGGCACGATTTTTCCATTTTGATTTTCATATATAAGTTTTCGCTTTTTTCCGTTTGGAAGAATAATTTCCACGGGTACAGATTCTTTTAATCTGTCACCATCTAAATACCAGTAGAGGGCTGAATATATTTTTTCCCCGCTGACTTTTTCTCCCTCCGGAATAAAGGGTCCCAGCCATTCTGCAGCATTTTCTTTAAGATTATTATACCTTTCTTCTAATTCGGTACCCTTTTCATTAGACTGCTGTATGTAAAACTGACACCTTAAAAGAAGATTTTCTGCTGCATTTGTAAGCGGTAACCATTCTAAGCCCTCTTCTTTCACTTTTTCTGCAAGGGCAAGTATATAGTCCCCCTTGCTGACGGGAATAACTTTTTTCTTTAGGACAATTTTTCCATAGCAAAGGATTTCTTTTTTTACCAGTTTTTGACTGTCCCCCTCAAATGAGACTTTTACTTTTGTTTCAGAATGTTTATTCAGGTAATTAAGGGCTTCATCTGTACCCATTTCATAAAACTTTCGTATTATTCCCTGGCGGTCAGTGGCACTTATGTCTGTTGCAATTAAATAATCTGGAGAAGTAAAGGCCTTATCTTCCGGTAGGCCTACCATTCTTCCAGAAGGGAGTAAATAAAGACCATCTGCCTGCTTTTTACACAATCTGTCAGGAAAACCTGACAAAAGTGCACAAGCTGTGGAAAAGTCGCTGTCTACCTGTGGAAAAGTCTCAAAAACAAGTGGATTTTTCTTCCATTTCTGACCCCTTATTTTTAGCAGATTCCTTTGTTTTTCCATCATTTTTGTGCTTATATTTACTGCGGGGTCGCATTCACTTGCAATGCCTGTGGAAAAGTCTGCATTATTTGTAGGAAAACCGGATAATGCCACACAGGAAAGCCTTACCCCTGTTCCCATTCCAAGCACGGCTTTACCCAAGGGAGTAATATTTTCTTCTTTCAGGCAGTTCAGTTTTTCCAGTAAGTTCTTTGCCGCAAGCCAGGCTCCTTTTGGTGGCTTGTCAAACCATTGTAAAGAAGAGGCATCTTTTGCCCCCCATTCGGCACATTCCAAAACCAGAGCAGATAAATCAGCCCTTAAAATTTCCGGCATACTGGATTTTACCAGAACTTCATTCTTATTCCATAACCTCACACACTTACCGTTCGTTAGTCTACCTGCACGACCTGCTCTTTGTGCCGCACTAAACTCAGAAACATTCATAGTCACCAGCTGGTCCATTCCTATAGACTGGTTATAGATATTAGTTCTGTAAAGACCCGAATCGACTACCACTCGTATGTCAGGAATTGTTAACGAAGTTTCTGCTATTGCAGAACTCAGTATTATTCTTTTTCTCTTACTTTCACCTGCTTTTAATATTGCTTTTTGTTCTTCATAAGGTACAGAACTGTGTAATATACAAACTTCCGATAGTTTGTCTGCACCTAACGAAAGTAATTCTTCTTTTGTTTTCCTGATTTCAGCTATTCCGGGAAGAAAGACAAGTACACTTCCACCATCTCCATCCTTTAGCTTTCTAACCTCATCATAGGCGGCTTTCGCAGGACTTTTATTATCCTCATACTCTATCTGCACTTCATGACATCTGCCTTCTACATGATAAACAGCAGCTTTAGTGCCATCATTTCCCATATAAGAGGCTAAGGCTTCTGTATCCATTGTGGCAGACATTATTACCACATAAAGATCATCCCTTAAGGTTAAAACTTCTTTTAAGAAAGCAAGGGCCTGGTCTGCATGTATGCTTCTTTCATGAAACTCATCTATTACTACAACAGACACCCCTTCGAGCATGGGGTCAGATTGGATTTTTCGTGTTAAAATTGCCTCTGTAAGAATATGTAAACGGGTTTTATCTGTCACCTTATTTTCAAGGCGCATTATGTAACCGCAAGTGTTTCCAACCTCTTCTCCAAGTATCTCGCACACCCTGTTTGCAATATTTAATACGGCAAGTCTCCTGGGTTCAAGCATATAAATCTTTCCGGGAAAATGCTTTAATAAAGCTACAGGCAATGCAGTTGATTTTCCGGCTCCAGTTTCAGCCGTTAAAATTAAGCTGCAGGAAGGAGAATTTTTTAAGGTCTGGCAAATCTCATCCAGGTGACTGTAAATGGGCAGATTTTTCATTCTGTACCCCAAACTTTGCATAATTGCTTATCTATTCTGGAAAAAATGTTTTTACTCTCTTTGGGTAAATCTGTACCCTTTAATTTGTCTGCATAAAGGAATATTTCACTTACCAGTTCTCCAGTTTTTCCCGGTAAACGTAAGTTTCTGTCGATTGCAAGACTGGAAATAAAAGTCATCCCAAGAAGAATTCCTGACCGATGCAAACCCTTAATCAAAGCACCTGAAGTAATTCTAAAACTACCCAGAGTAAACAATACTTTTCCAAAGGGTACAAACAGTGCCATAATGGTTACAGATAGAAGTATCAGTATTGAAGGTAGTAGATTGTATTTTCCTCTTTTTTTAATTAACAGAAGCAGTAAACTTAAGCCTGTACACCCATATAAGAGGTACAGATTCTGTACCCATTGGTTTACCAGAAGAAACGCAGTCAGTAACAGTATATAAAACCCCAGTTTTATTATGGAACCTTTACTGCTCCTTTCTTCGGTGAAATTTTTCTCCAGGGCTATTATTTTATCAGAATCCATTAATGAAAATTCTTTATACCACTCAGATTTGTTTTCTACAAGCAAAGCAACTGCGCCCAGTAAAAGTCCTGTAACTGTACCTGTAATCAGAAGAATGGGAGCCACATATTTAGTTCTCTGGCCAAACATAAAGATTTGTGAGCAGAATAGCTGTGCTCCGTTATTAGCAAGTGCTCCTGCAAGAGATATTCCCAAGAGGCTTATACACTTTTTCTTTTTGAAAAGAAAATTCAGAAGCCACATAGTCAGCAGGGAAGAAAAGCTTCCCGCAATGCTAAAAACAACAATATAACTTATTAAAGTTCCGCTGATTATTGCCTGACATAAAACTTTAAGAAATGTAAGAAGCAAGAGTTCTGGAAAAGAAAATATATTCAGGGCAAGAATTATAGGAAGGTTTGCCAGCCCCAGACGCATAAAGGGCAGGGGTTTTGGAATTGCATATTCAACTGCAGAGAGAAAGAGACAAAGGGAAGCCAGAAAAGCAATTTTTTGTCTGCGCATAAAAAAAGTGTACCATACTTCACTACTTTTTAACAGTCGTAGGGTATGGTACACTGTAAAATCAAAGAACTAAAAGTTTATTTTGCGCTTACAAGTTCAATGTCAAAAGCAAGGAAAGAGTTTCCCGGAATAACGCCTGGAATACCATTTGCACCATAAGCCAAATCCGGAGGAAGAACAACTGTTCTTACTTCTCCTACCTTCATATCCTGAACGGCAAGATCAAATCCTGGAATCATCTGTCCTGCGGCAGTAACGAAGTCTAAGGGTTCGTGTCCGCCTTTAAGAAGTTTTGCTGAACCGTCAAATACCTGACCGTTCACAAGATATCCCTTGTACTCAGTGCGAACATTTTTTCCTTCGCCACACTTTTCACCATTTCCTTCTTTTGTAATCTTAAAGTAGATTCCGTCAGCAGTTTTCTCAAATCCGGGGAAGTTCTTTTCTACTTCTACGATTTTTTCTGCGAGAAGTTTTTCCATTTCTGCACGGGCTCTTGCTTTTGCTTCTTCTGCGCGTCTATTAAAATCTTCCTGAGTAGCAGTGAACTTTTCTGCATCTGCCCCACGGCGGTAAATCTTTACAGACTTTATTTTATCGTTCTGGGCAATTGCATTAACTGTAAGCTGGCTTGCAGGGTCAACTACATGACCAAAGATTGTATGTTTTCCGTTAAGCCAGGGAGTTTCTACATGTGTAATAAAAAACTGACTACCGTTCGTTCCTGGACCTGCATTTGCCATGGCAAGAATTCCGGCTCCAGTAAACTTATATTTATCTACAATTTCGTCTGCAAAGCGGTAACCTGGACCACCTGTTCCGTTTCCAAGAGGGTCACCACCCTGAATCATAAAATTAGCAATAACACGATGGAACTTGAGTCCGTCATAGAAAGGCTTTTCCTGAGCAGCGTCAAGTGTACCCTCTGCAAGACCTACAAAGTTTGTTACAGTAAGCGGAGTGTCTTTGTAGTAAAGCTCAAGTACAATGTCTCCCTTTGTTGTTTCCATTACGGCAAAAAGGCCTTCTTTTCCTTCAAGTGCCTTCACATTTTTTTCCATAGGTTTACATCCTCCAACAGAAAGCAGGACACAGCCAAAGAGCAGCGCCCACAAAGTTTTTTTCATTTTATTCTCCCCCAGAACATCCGCCTAGAACTGACCGATGAACCAGTTATAAATTGCTTCAAGACGTGAATTAAAGGAGTCATACATCATAGATTCAAAAAGCTGTATGGCAGGAAAACGGGAACGTATTGCCATGTAAACAAGAAATTCATCTCCACAGTCTGTAATTACAAGATTGATGCGGAGATTTTTTGCTTCTACTGCCTGAATGAATCCCATGTACATTGGGGTAACATTTATAAAATTAGTACCCACTTCATCTTCAGTCTGCTGATATTTTACTTCAAAATTTGCTTTTCCAAAAGTATGGTCATCCTGAAGGGCATAAATAACCATTCCGTCTGCATTTCCTTCTACAGGATCTGGCATTCTTGTGCGGTCATTTGGTCCCTTTATTACATAAGCATTTTTGTAAAGGGTAGTATACTTTTTGTTGCTTGTGTAATATTTTAAGCCTTCCATTTTACTTACGGAACGAATAACTTTGGAAGCATATTCGATGTTGGTTTTATCCGGTGAACCCAAATCTTTTTTAGAAAGAAGATAGAGGTTTTCTACAGTAAAGGCAGGAGCATCTTCACTTTCTTTCCAAAAAGACTCTACATCCCTGTTAAGGTTAGTTGAGGGAACAAGCTTTAATTTTGGGTTTCCCGGCTGATAGGTATAAGTTCTGATTACACCCTTTTCTTTAAGACTTTCATATATTTCAGAAGAAACATAATCAGAAGCTTTCTGGGCAAATAGAGAACCGGCAGTTAAAACTGACAAAAAGAGGCATATTACTGCTTTTTTCATAAAAATAACTGTCTTCATACCTGTCTCCTTAAACTGGTTTTATTAGCGCACTCCTTTGTAAAGTACACGTACCTGCTTATATAAACCATCTCCCTCGCTTTTGGTTTCAATATCCGGAATATCATTGAGGGTTGTGTGAATAAGACGTCTCTCAAAGGGATTCATAGGCTCAAGGAGCATGGAGTTTCTTGTTGAACGAACTTTATCTGCAGTAACATAAGCAAGGCGGACAAGGCTTTCTTCACGGCGGATGCGGTAGTTTTCTGTATCAAGAATTACGCGAACATCTTCCCTTCCAAGGTGACCGGCATACACGTTTGCAAGCAGCTGCATGGCATCCAGATTTTTTCCCTTGCGGCCGATAAGAATTGAAGAACTTGCACTGGAAAGTTTAATTCCAATCTTTTTGTCTTCACGGAACATCACTTCAACTGCAACATCATAACCCATGTGAACAATCATTTCTTTGATAAAGTTAAGAAGTTTTTCTTCAAACTCATCCTGGGGAAGTGGATTTGCCACAATATGAGGATTGTTTGCAATAGTAGTTGCATTCGGCACTTTACCGTCAAATTCTGGCTGAACATGATTCTGCGTATCTACTGTATGCACTCTGATTTTAACATATCCTTTCTTGAAGAGAGACTTTTTCTGAGCCTCAAGAATTTCCACGTCAAACTGATCTTTTTCAAGACCAAGTTCCTGTGCTGCTTTTTCAATAGCATCTTTTTCTGTTTCTGCTTCGTACTCGTAAATCATCTATGTACCTCTAATAATAGTGTTTTGTTTTTAATCCGCCCTTATTTTCTGGACTTTGCTTTTTTTCCGCTTACAGACACATTCTGAGCATTTTTCATTTCTGCACGCTGTTTTTTCATTACTCTGTTAATTACCAGCTGCTGTCCAATCTGGAAGATATTTGATACAACCCAGTAAATTAAAAGTCCGCTCGGAACATTGTACATAATGAAGAAGAACATAATCGGCATTACATACATCATCATTATCTGCATCTGTTTTGCCTGAGCATTATCGCCGCCTGCAGTTCCACCGTACTGTGTAATTTTTCCGTTCAGAAGCTGTGAAATCACATAGATGAAGGGAAGAATACGCAGGTTGTTCATTGTAAAGCCTGAAATGAGGGGAATCTGTTTTTCCCAGGTCCATACGCTGTCACCAACAGAAAGGTCATCAATCCAGCCGTGAATAAAGCCTGCACCACGGAAATCAAAGTAGTTGTTGAAAACACGATAAAGTGAAATAAGAATGAGCATCTGCAGTATCATGGGCAGACAACCGGACATTGGATTGTAACCCACTTTCTTGTAGAGTTTTTGTGTTTCCTCTGCAAGTTTCTGCTGGTCATTCTTGTACTTTGCCTGAATTGCCTGCATCTGTGGCTGAAGTTCCTGCATTTTAAGTGAACCAACCGCCTGCTTTTTGTTCAGGGGGAAAAGTATAATCTTAAGAATTATCGTAAGGATGATAATTGCAACACCCCAGTTATGAACCAGTTTGTTAATGAGACCTATTGCCCACTTAAGAACTACTTCAATAGGGTAGAGGAAGCTGCTGGAATCAAGTGCCTGATTAAACTTTGCATTTACCAGACCCCATGCATTTTTATCCTTAGAGTTGTATTTAATCAATTCCTTTTCACTTCTTGGACCAACGTATACATAATATTCATCCGTTACGCTGCCACCGGAAGTTTGTGCTCTTGTAAGAAGAAGCTGTGAAATATCTTCTTCTAACCCCTTGGGAGATGAACACTTTACTGAAGAATACATTACTGCAGGATTTACAGGTTTAATAAGCATTGTAAAATATTTTCCTGCAACACCGGCCCACTGGTAGGAAGTGTCATAGTATTTGTCAGAAAAGTTTTTCTTTACACGCTTGTTGTTGTTTCCCAAAGCCACATACTGTCTTACTTCGTAGCGGTTCTTTTTGTCAAAACGGGGACCAATCTGCGGAGAAGTTCTGATTGTATAGGCTGCTCCACCTACATTCAGTGCATATCCGTCTTCCGGTCTGACTGTAATGTCCATTTTAAAAGCGTAATCATCATCTTTAAAGGTGTAGAGTTTTGCAAGATAGAATTTGTGGTCGTTTCCCATATCATCCTTAATGCTGTAAGAACGATAGAAACCCACTGAATAGTCGTTTATTCGGGAAATAGTAAAAGTATCATTCAGTACGCTTGTTTCTGCATTACCGAATGAAAGTGAAAGGGCACGGTTTGAAGGAGTTACATGGTTTACCATTTCAACGCCTTCTCCGGTTTCCTTGTCCAGGTGCTCAAGTAATTTGAGACTTACAAGGTCACCACCTTTATTGGAAAAAACTGCCTTCATTTTATTTGTAGTAATTTCTACAAACTCTTCTGCAACAGTTTCTTTTTCATTTCCAGTGTCTTCTTCAATTCCAAGACTTGTGGAAATTGCCTTGCTCTGTTCTTCTGCAAGGGCGGCCGCTTCTTTTGCCTTAAGTTCTTCTTCTGCGGCAAGGGCTTCCATTCTCTGCTGCTGACGAGGCATAATCACTGTAAATTCAACTATGCCAGAAACAACCACTACAAGAGTGGAAAGTAATATTGCCCATAAGGTATTTTTATCCATACAATTTCCTTCTGTGTCTGTCAATCCGGAACAGGATCATACCCTCCTTCGTGGTAGGGATTACATCTGAGTATCCTTTTGACAGCAAGATAGAGACCCTTTACAGGACCATGTTTTTTGATGGCTTCCAGTGCATACTGCGAACAGGTCGGTGTATATCTGCAACTGGCAGGAAACAGGGGAGAGATAAAAACTTGATAAAACCGTATTAAAAGGCAAAAGAATTTTACGAATAAATTCCTTATTCCTTTAATAAACCAGCCTTTTGGCATAATGTCTTAAATTGTTCACACCGCGAGTGGAACGAGTCATTTCCGGGATACACTAAAAGGAGCATATCATAGCCGGTGTTCAGGTGTGCCTTAAAGAATCGATATGTTTCTCGGCTATAGCGTTTGCTCAAATTTCTCTGAACAGCATTTCCATAGCCTCTGGGAAGGGGGAATCCAATCCGGTTCACTTCTTTACCGTTCAGTGCATAGAAAAGCTTAGCCCCCTGTACACTGACTTTCCTTCCCTTTTTGAAAAGTTTCTGGATGTCGGCAGGACGCTTTACATGTTCATTACGAGCAAAACGTCCTGTTTTTAGCAAGTCCGTATTCATCCCCTTACGGAATCAAGACTACATCTTAGCAGTCTGGTTCTTTCCGTTTACGTAGGGCTTCTTTTCGTCAGAAACAGTGAGCTTCCAGCGACCCTTTGCACGGCGGCGGGCAAGTACCATGCGTCCACCACGAGTCTTCATTCTTGCGCGGAAACCAAACTTTCTATTGCGCTTTACTTTGCTAGGCTGGTATGTGCGTAACATAATATATTTCTCCTATAAATAAAATTCCAGAATATAGTATAGTAGAGTGAAATATAGCATTATTCTTTTTAATTGGTCAAGGGCTGATTGCCTAATATATTATTAAAAATTGCCTCTATTTCAGGCGGTAAGGATTTTGGTGCTTTTTTTTCAGTTTTTTTATTATTTCCCGCTCTTTTCATGTAATTTTCAATTTCTTCTTCGTCTTTTTTTGCCTTTTCTTCGATTACATTTTTCATTTTTTCAACAGAATAGGATTCAGCGCCATTTTCTTTAAGGGGATCATATTTTCCTTTCAGGTATATTGCTATATTGTTTATCTTAAGGTATGGAAAATCCATCTTTATTCCTTTTAGAATAAAGTTTTTGTGCATTTGAACAAGAGAAGTCCAGCCCGGATGATCAGATTCTACAAGCAGCAGTCCGTTTTTTAAATCTATAACTCTTGTATGGTCGGCAATATTTCTTCCTTCGTAGGGATTTGCAGCACTTTTAATTCTGCCAAGTACTTTATTCCATTCGTTGTTTATGGTCAAAGCTTCTTTTGCTTTTTGAGGACTTATATTTTCAAATAAAGAATTTATAACCTGAGAAAAATCTTTTACTTCACCGTTCATGTTTTTTCTTTCCATGTACCTTTTTCAATACTGTAGATTTTTGTCCCTTCATGCCTGTATCTTTCATAAGGTTCACCAGGAAGAAATGTACAGAAGAGCTGGTCATACTCAGGAAGCAGGGAAGTAACCTTTTCCCTTTTGTCAGGATCAAGTTCAAGCAGTACGTCATCCATAAGAAGAACAGGACGTCTTCCGGTAACCTGTTTGTAATACACCGCCTGAGCAGTTCTTAACAGAAGTGCAATAAGTCTTCTCTGCCCGGTTGATGCAGTTGGAACAAAAGGTGCTCCGTTTCTTATAAAAACAATACGGTCAACATGAGGTCCTGTCATGGTACGGCACATTGCTTTTTCAATTTGTCTTTTTTCTTTTATCTGGTAAAGGATTTCATCTACGGAAGAAATTCCTGAGTCATCATTTTTTTTCCAGGAAGGATAATATCTAATTGTAACTCCTTCTATTCCTGTTACCTGTTCATATATTTTTCCAAAAATCTGATTAAACTGAAAAACTGCACTTTTTCTTTTTTTCTGAATTTCTATTCCGTTTTGCACAAGCTGAATATCATAACTGTCAAGCAAGTCATATTTATTTTCTTTAAGAGAAATATTTCTGCTTTTTAGAACTCTCTTGTATCTTCTCATTTCATCTATGTACATTACATCGTACATACTCAGGCTCTGGTCTATAAAAAATCTTCTTCGTTCAGGAGAGCCAACGGCAAAATCCAAATCATCATGATTATATAAAACGCAGGGCATTGTATTTACAATTTCTTTTCTGTCCTGCAGCATTTTACCGTCTTTTTCTATTCTCTTTTTTCCATTCTGAAAAGTAATTACAGTAGTATGAGTATTCCCGTTTTCTTCTTTGAACATGGAATTTATTCTCATTACACTTTCTCCGTTTCTTACCATTTCACTTTCATTGTGAGTTCTGAAAGAAGAAGCGTATGCGGAATAATAAAGGGCTTCAAGAATATTACTTTTTCCCTGTCCGTTTTCTCCACAAAAATAAACCTCCCTTGCGAAAACATCAATTTTTTCGTTAGAGAGGTTTCTGAAATTATAGGGAATAATACTTAAAAATGGCAATCTACTCTTTCTGCATTGGCATGATTACGTGGATGTAATCTCCGGCCGGCTCAGATTTCATTGTTACCGCTTTCATTTCCTCTGTAAATTCAAATCTAATTCTTTCGCTGGAAATAAATTTAAGAGGCTCTTCCACATAACGGTAATTAAGTGCAATCTCATATTTATCACCTGCATACTCACAGGGAATCTCTTCATCTGCAGTACCAAGGTCAGAAGGCTGTGATGTAATTTTAAGAACTCCGTCGCTGATTGAAAAATAAATTCTTCCGCTGCTCTTGTTTACCATAAGGGCTACACGGCGCAAAGCTGAAACAAGGTCTGACTTTTGAACCTGGAAACTATGTGACTGATTTTCCGGAATAACTTTTGTGTAGTTGGGGAAGTTGCCTTCAATAAGAGTTGTTCCAAATTTATAATTTCCAAAACGGAAGAACATCATCTTGTCTACAACGGCAATCTGAATGTTTCCTTCGGAAGGAGCATGCTTCATTATAATTCCAAGAACTTTTGGATGAACAATTGCAGGAGGAAATTCAACAATCTCAGAAGTAATTTCTTTTGAATCAAAACTTAAGCGTCTTCCGTCTGTTGCAACAAGATTGATTCTGTTATCTTTAATTTCAAAATAAACACCATTAAGGAAGAAACGCTGCTGGTCATCACTAACTGCAAAGAAAGTTTGAGAAATCATTTCTCTTAAATCTGCTGATGGAATTTCAAGATATGGAATATTATCTGCAGAATCAAACATGGGGAAGTCATTGGAAGAAAGGCTTCTCATCTGAAATTTAATTTTCTTTGTTACAGGTTTAATAATTACATTAACGGCCTGGTCTTCACCTTCACTGCTTGTCTGGTTAAATTCAATTTCTCCTTCAGGAAGGGTTGAAAGAATTTCCATAAACTTTGCACAGTAAATGGTTGTTCTTCCTTCTACTTCTATTTGTACAGGAATCTGAGTTTCAAAATTAACTCTTATATCTGTAGCTTTTATTGTAAGCGTTCCGCCTTCTGCAATAAGAAGAACATTGGAAAGGATTGTTCCGGAATTTTTTGTAGAAATAATCTCCTGAGCAATGGAGATCTCTTTGACCATAGCATCTTTATCAAAACTAAATTTCATAATTTTCTCCCAAAGGAAGTTATATATATCAGTATACACTATACATTTTTTTTCGTCTACAAAAAATCTCTTTTGCATAAAAATTCATTTTTATGCATATTCTAAATTTATTAAATTTATAAATTTAGTAGTAATAATAGTAGGGTGTTGTGAATTTGTGTAAAACTCGGCTAAGTTATTGTAATAAAATAAAATATCTCTGTGGATAAGTGTTGGTTTGAAATTCACACAAATTCACTTTTTCCACAGAAAAATTAGTTTTAACCTGTTTTTTAGTCTTGAATTCATTGCTTTTACACAGACTTTTCCACAGGCAGAATTTATTTTCTATATTCTTTAATTTCCCTTTTCAGCATCTCGATTGTTGAATTCAGGCCGGAATCTGTTTTAAGGAGGTTTTCTATTTTTTCATAACTGTTCATTGTTGTAGTGTGGTCACGGCCTCCAAATTCGTTGCCTAGTTCCGGGAAAGAATAACCGACCATTTCTCTTGCAATATAAATTGCAATGTGTCTGGGCATGCTGATTTTGGGTGTACGTTTTTTTCCTGTAAGTTCCCTTACCGTAATGTTGTAGTGTTCTGCCACAACTTTTTGAATTATTTCTATTGTAATGGAACCGTCGTTCACCTGATTAAAAGTGTCGTGAAGCTGGTTTTGTGCAACCTCTATTGTAATGGGTTTATTTACCAGTTCAGAATAGGCAATCATGTTTGTAAGACAGTGTTCAAGGTCGCGGACGTTTGTTTCTACGTTACGGGCAATGTAATCAACAACATCTTCCGGAATGTGTTTTTGCATAATCTCAAGTTTTTTTTCAAGAATGGCCCGTCTTGTTTCGTAGTTAGGCGGCTGAAGATCCATGGTGATGCCTTTTGAAAAGCGGGATCTCATTCTTTCTTCAACCCCTTTAAGCTCGCTGATGGGGCGGTCGCAGGTGAATACCATCTGTTTTTTCTTTTTTTCCAGGGCCTGGAAGGTATTGAAAAATTCTTCAAGTGTCTGTTCTTTTCCCTGCAGAAAGTGAATGTCATCTACTAAAAGAACATCCATATTGCGGTACTTTTGCTTAAACTTTTCTGTGGTTTTATTTCTGATGGAAGAAGTAAATTCATTTGTAAAATCTTCTGAAGAAACACAGCAGATTTTCATAGTTCCCTGGGAATTATTATATATGTAGTTTCCAATAGATTCCATGAGGTGTGTTTTACCTAAACCGACTCCACCATAAATGAGAAGGGGATTATATTTTCTTCCCGGTTCTTTTGATGCCGCTAAACAGACACTGTAGGCAAAATCGGAATTTTCTCCAGGAACAAAAGTGTCAAAAGTGTAGTTTTCATGCAGCTGCGGGTGTTTTTTTATGGAAAGAGGCTGTGAAATTTCTTCTGACTTAACTTCTTTTTTTTGTAGATTTATATTATTTTCTTCAGTTTTTTCTGCTTCAGAAATAGGATTTTCCGGCTTTTTTTCATAAGATTGTATTTTATTTTTAATTACTGCAGAAATTTCAATATCCTGGCCGGTGAGTTCGCTTAATTTTTGTTTTACGTTTTTTACATAGCCTCTTGTGTTCATCTGGTTCCACATGAATTCTGAGGGAATTAAGACTTTTATTTCATTTTCCTGGTCTTCCAGATATTCCATCTTGAACCAGAGGTTAAACTCATCTTCCTGATTTTGAGATTTATATTCCTGACGTATGATGTTTAATGCTTCATCCCAAAAGACTTTGTAATTCTGTTTGCTCATAGTCCATATTATACCTTGCCTTTACTTTTTTTTTCAATAAGGGTATACTCTGAATTCCAGATTATTCTATATATAGGCGAGAAATCTTAAATGGCAGACGAAAACAATCAGTATTCAGCAAGTAGTATTCAGGTTCTTAAAGGACTTGAAGCAGTAAGAAAAAGACCAGGTATGTACATTGGTTCAACCGGACCAAACGGACTTCATCATCTTGTTTATGAGGTGGTTGATAACTCCATAGACGAAGCAATGGCCGGTTACTGCGATACTATTACTGTTGCCCTTGAAAAAGATGACATCTGCCGTGTAGAAGATAATGGTCGTGGTATTCCTGTAGACATGCATCCTACAGAACATGTTTCTGCCCTGGAACTTGTGCTTACCCGTCTTCATGCAGGCGGTAAGTTTGATAAGTCAAACTATAAAGTTTCCGGTGGTCTTCATGGTGTGGGTGTTTCCTGTGTGAACGCACTTTCTGTCTGGATGGAAGCATTTGTAAATCGTGAAGGAAAAAGATATCAGCAGAAATTTGCAGAAGGAAAACCAAAGACAAAAGTTGAATGCCTTGGTGATACAAATCTTCATGGAACAACAATCCGCTGGAAAGCAGACGGAAGTATTTTTACAGAAACTACTACTTATGATTTTGATGTCCTTGCCAACCGCTTAAGGGAACTTGCCTTTCTTAACCCTGGAATTACAATCATTTTCCGTGACGAAAGACTTGAAACTCCAAAAGAAGTAATTTACCGTTACGAAGGCGGAATTAAACACTACGTAACTGTTCTTAATGAAAATAAAAAAGTAGTTCCTGAAGAACCAATTTATATTGCAGGCGCTTCAAATGATGTGATTATGGAAGTTGCCATGCAGTACAATCGTGACAGCTATTCAGAAAACATTCATTCTTATGTAAATGACATTAACACACACGAAGGCGGAACTCACCTTGACGGTTTTAAAATTGCACTTACGGTAGTTCTTAACAAACTTCTTGAAGCAGAAATTCCCAGTCGTGAAAAAATCCGCAAGAAGCTTTTGAATGTAACTCCCAAAGGACAGAACCCTGAAAAACTTACCGGTGATGATGTTCGCGCAGGTCTTACTGCAGTTCTTTCTGTAAAAGTTCCTGAACCTCAGTTTGAAGGTCAGACAAAAACTAAACTTGGAAACAGTGAAGTCCGCACTTATGTGGATACTCTTGTAAAAGAAAAACTTACCCAGTGGTGTGAACAGAATCCTCAGCTTGTAGACATGATTCTTGAAAAGGCTGTAAGTGAAGCAGTTGCCCGTATTGCAGCCCGTAAAGCCAAAGAAGCAAGCCGAAGAAAATCTGGACTGGACAGTTTTGGTCTTCCTGGAAAACTCGCTGACTGTACTTCAAAGCATCCTGAAGAATGTGAGGTATACATAGTCGAGGGTGACTCTGCAGGTGGTTCAGCAAAGCAGGGACGTGATCCAAAAATTCAGGCCATTCTTCCTCTTTGGGGTAAAATGCTTAACGTAGAAAAATCCCATGCTGATAAAGTTATAAATAACGATAAACTTCAGCCGGTGATTGCATCCCTTGGAACAGGAATTGGAAAAGATTTTGACATTGAAAAACTCCGCTACCATAAAATCATTATCATGGCAGATGCTGACGTTGACGGAAGCCACATTTCCACTTTGCTTTTAACCTTCTTCTTCCGTTACATGCCCCAGCTTATTGAACACGGATACGTTTACATTGCAATGCCTCCTCTTTATCGTGTCAGTTACAAAAAGAAAGATTACTTTACTTTCACGGATGAAGAGCGCGACAGTGTTATTGCAAAACTGCACGAAGAATATCCCGGTGACATAAAACTTGACGTTCAGCGTTACAAAGGTCTTGGTGAAATGGAATGGCAGGAACTTAAAGAAACAACAATGAGCCCTGCCAACCGCAAAATGAAGCAGGTTCATCTTACCGATGCCGCAGAAGCAGACAAAATCTTCAATATTCTCATGGGTGAGGAAGTAGAACCCCGCCGCAAGTTCATTGAAGAAAATGCCGCTTATGCAACACTGGATGTATAGTTTTTAACAGTTTATTCAAATATAAGGTTAACATATGGAAGAAATTAAAACCCCGGAAGGTGGAACGCTCATTCCCGTTGCCATCGAAACAGAGATGAAAAAGGCATACATTGACTACTCAATGTCTGTCATTGTAGCCCGTGCACTTCCTGATGTGCGTGATGGTCTTAAACCTGTTCATCGTCGTATTCTTTATGCCATGAACGAAGAAGGTCTTCACATGAACGGAAAAACCCGCAAGTGTGCCACTGTGGTGGGTGACGTTCTTGGTCGTTACCATCCTCACGGAGATGCTTCTGTTTATGATGCAATGGTTCGTCTGGGACAGCATTTTTCCATGCGCTACATGCCTGTTCAGAAACAGGGTAACTTTGGTGGAATTGACGGAAGTCCTGCTGCTGCCTACCGTTACACCGAGGCCAAGATGTCAAGCATCGCAGAAGAGATGGTTTCTGACATCAAAAAAGAAACAGTAGATTTTCTTCCAAACTTTGATGATACAAGACAGGAACCTGTTGTTCTTCCGGCAAAGTTTCCTTTCCTTTTGTGTAACGGATCAAACGGAATTGCCGTGGGTATGGCAACAAACATGCCTCCCCATAACCTTCGTGAAATTTCTTCAGCTATCAGTGCTTATATTGACAATCCTGAAATTACAATTGATGAACTTTGCAATCATGTAAAGGGACCTGATTTTCCAACAGGCGGAATCATCTTTGGAAAAAAAGGAATTCGTGATGCCTATAAAACAGGTCGCGGTAAACTTATAGTTCGTGGCCGCTTTACAATAGAAGTTGATAAACACGGAAAAGAAAGCATAGTCTTTACAGAAGTTCCATACATGGTCAGAACAGATGATCTCTGTAAAAGAATCGGTGAACTTGCCCGTGAAAAAGTAATTGACGGAATTGAACGTGTAAACGATTCTTCTGCCGGTGATGATGTGCGTATTGTAATTGACCTTAAGCGCGGTGCCATGACAAAAGTTGTTGTGAACCAGCTTTTTGCAAAAACTGCACTTCAGTCAAGTTTTGGTGTCATTAACCTTGCACTTGTAAAAGGCCGACCGGAAATTCTTAACTTAAAGCAGCTGATTAAGTGTTTCGTTGACCATCGATTTGAAGTTATAACCCGCCGTACTCAGTTTGAACTTCGTGAAGCAAAAAAACGTGAACACATTCTTGAAGCTCTTATAACTGCAGTAGATAATATTGATGAAGTAATCAAAATTATCCGCGGCAGCCGTGATGAGGCAGAAGCAAAAGTTGGTTTGATGAGCCGCTTTGGTTTTGATGATCCTCAGGCTCAGGCAATTGTGGACATGCGTCTTGGTCGTCTTACAAACCTGCGTATTGATGAACTTCGCAAAGAGATGGAAGAAGTAAAAGCTCTCATTGCACATTTGGAAGATCTTCTTGCCCACAGTGAAAAGATTATGGCTCTGATTAAAACAGAGACAAATGAACTTTCTGAAAAATATGGTGACGACCGCAGAACAGATATTGTAGCCGGTGAAGTAGAAGAAATAAATGTAGAAGACCTTATCAAAGAAGAAGATATGGTCACCCTTATTTCAAAACTTGGCTATATCAAAAGAGTTCCAGTCAGCCTTTACAAGAGTCAGGGTAGGGGAGGCAAGGGAACCATCAGTGCAAAACTGGTGGAAGAAGATTACATCAACCAGATGTTTGTTGCTTCTACCCATGATTACCTCATGTTCATTACCAACGAAGGTAAAGCTTACTGGATTAAAGTTCATGAAATTCCCGAAGCGTCAAAGACAAGTCGTGGAAGTCATATAAAGAGTTTGCTGCAGGTAAGTGCCAATGAAGAGATTACGACTATTGTCAGCATGAAGGAATTCAGTGAAGACCAGTTCCTCTTTATGGCAACTGCAAACGGAATTGTAAAGAAAACTCCGACAAGCGAATTCAGAAATGCAAAAGCACGCGGTATGCAGGCAGTTCGTCTTGATGATGGAGATAAACTTGTAAGTGCCATTCTTTCTTCCGGAAATGATGAACTTCTTCTTGTAAGTCGCCGTGGACAGGCACTTAGAATCAGTGAAGAAGAAGTTCGCCCAATGGGTCGTGCAAGCCGTGGTGTAAACGGAATGAAACTTTCTGGTGGTGATGAACTTTGTGCCGCAATTCATGTTGACGAAGAAGCAAAGATTTTAGTCATCACAGAAAAGGGAATCGGAAAGAGAGTTGACTTTGCAGAGTTCAATGCTCACGGTCGTGGAACCGGTGGACAGAGAGTCTTTGGAAATGTAGACGATAAGGGCGAAATTATTGGAGCGCTTACTGTAAAGGATGATGATTCTGTTATGTGCATTACAAGCCAGGGAACTTCAATCCGTGTAAGTGCTGCAGAAATTTCTAAACAGGGCCGTGCATCCAGTGGTGTAAAGGTGGTGGATATTACAAGCCCTGATTATGTTGTAGGAATTGACAGCATAGCATCTTCTGAAGAAGGTGAGGCTGTTTCACAAGAGTCTTAAGTCTTTATAATACAAGAAGATAGCATAAATTTTACAAAAAATTTGTGTTTTTCTTGTATTTTTCATGGACAAAACACTAAATATAGTGTATATTGTTTTCATTACAGCAGAGGATGTCATTTTTTTCCCAGAATGTAGTGAAAGGCATATCACTGCTATAAAGCGGTTCACCGAAAGGTTATCCTCCCGTTAACCGTGTGAATCAAACCCATCAGGTACCGGACAAGTTTTTTCCCAAGCTTGTCCGGATTTTTTTTTGTCCACATTTAATTATTGCAGCTTTTAAGACATAAAAAGTTTTCCACAAGTTATCCACAGTTGCTTAAAAATTCGTAAATTCAGAGAATTCTCACAAACCCTTATTTTATAAGGCTTCCGGGGTTTTTCTGAATTTAACGAATTTTCAAATTTGAATTTTCCAAAAGTTTTCCACAGGTTATGAATTTTTCTGTGAATAACTCTGGATAATGTTCCACGTGGAACAATTTTTAATGAATGTTTTCCTGCTATAAGAATTATTTTGATACAAAATTTATTAAAAAAAATATTTGACTCGTAAAAGAAGTAAAGATGAGCTTCTCGAAATGACTATTGATATTTAATTTTTCGGACAGCTCCTTTATTGATTATTATATGTCACCTTGAATAATTATGTCTTGGTTCAAGTTTATTTTTGTTCTAAATATTCTGATTGGCTTGGTGCTGCATTTTATTCAGGATCGCTTAATTCCATTTTATTTACCAGAGGTACTTTTCGAAAATTTAATCTTTGAATGCAATTATTATATTTTGAAATAGTGGTAAAAGAAATTGAGAACTAATTGATTATATCCTGCCAAGTGTTAAATAAAATGGTTGTTCCACGTGGAACATTTTTTTTACATAACTTGTTTTTGCTTTTATTTTATGACTCCAGCAGAACTTTTATTGCCAGGGATGTTTTATCGGTTTTAGTGAATCTTTTTTTTCCTTTTATTTTTGACTATATGAATTGCACTTATTTTGTTAATTGAATAAGTTTTGCAATGTAAAGTATTATACTAACAGGAGGGTTTATATTTGTTCCACGTGGAACATTTTTTTTGGCTTTTATTTTTGACTAAATGAACTGCATTTATTTTGTTCATTAAATATGTTTTGCAAGGCAAAGTTTTGTACTGATTGATGGAACTATTATTTGTTCCACGTGGAACAATTGTTTATGAGTATTATCCCAGATTTTGAATTATTGGCTGCTGCAGATTGTTTACTATTAATTATTTGAACCGATAAGATTTAAAGATGCTTTCAGATGGGGTAGGGCAGATTATTTTCTCTGATATGAACAGAGTTTGTCGAATTGTAATTGTGGTATGGGGTAAACTTATTGATTCTTTAAGTGAGCTTGTCTAAAAAGGATAAATTGTGTTGTTTGCACTTCGTCAGGAGCTGTAATCGACCCTTGTGCGAAACTGCGGAACTTTGATCTCCGGTTACTGTGTACATTGTCATTTTGAGAGCCTCAATGATCATGAGCAGTAAACTTAATGGTGTAAAACTAAATGTTCCACGTGGAACATTTAGTTTATGGAATAAATTACTGTAAATTTAAGCGCATAAGTTTTGAACCGCGCTCAGGTGTCCAGATAGATTTACGTTTTTTAGGCAGGGAAGAAATGTCACTGGAAGGAGAAAAACCTAGTTGCTGGAACCAGTCGCTGGTTTGGGTGGTCAAGATAAATACTGATTTTGCTCCATTCCGTTTTGCTTTTTCCACGAGGAACGAAACAAGTTTTGGCCCGATTCCAACATGAGAGTTTTCTTTATCAACAGCTACACCTGCAATTTCCATTTGCCCGTCACTGTAAGGAATGAGGGACGCACAGGCACGGATGGCACCATCGATTTCATAAACAATATAGTGCTGGAAGGTATCGGCCAAAGATTCCTGGGTTCTTGGTAAAAGAATACCTGCAGAAACAAATGGCTGCATTAAAGATAGAACTGCAGAAATATCATCCCTGGTCATTTCACGAATGCCGCCATAGTTATTCTGGTAAATCATAGTTCCAGAACCAAGGTCAGAGAATATTTCGCAGGGAAGAGTTCCGTCAAGCGATCCGTTCAGAATATGAACACGAGTTACTCCAGAAGAACAGGCATTTCTGGCAAGTTTAAGCAGAGAACACAATTTTTCTTTAGAAACTACCGACTGTTTGATAGTATTTTCTGAATCTGTTCCACATGGAGCATTTTCTTCCAGAAAAGCATCAACTTCTTCAATGTTTAATGCCGGTACCGAACCGTTGGTAGATAAACCTACACTTTGTGGAATCGTAAACCGAACATTCGATATTTCAGCTCCAGGGAGAAGGTAGAATAATTTATCCGCCTGCAAATGAACGGCTATTTGTTGAGCAAGATGAATGGAAGAAATATTATAGGGCTTTCCTGCTGCACTCCAACCAATGCAGGGAAAAATCGGAATAAAGCCAGAGTCCAAAACTGTTTTTATGGAATCTATTTCAAGTTTGTCAATTTCACCGCTGGTGGCATAGTCAAAACCCTCAATAACTCCTTTGCCCCTGGCACGAACCCAGTTACCAATAACTGCCCGTTCCTTTTCTCCGGCCAGAGCTGTCATCACCTGGTTTGAAACATCAAAGGCTGCCATCTTTATCATGGGCATTGCATCTTCGGAAGTAATTCTGTCCCCATTGTGGTAATTCCACTTAATCTTTGCGGAAGAAAGAATTTCATCAATCCTACGGCTGGCTCCCGGAACCATAATCACTCTGAGTCCGGCTTCATGAAGAAGATGAATGTCTTTAATGTGACTTAAAAATACCGGCGTGTCGATCAGAGTCTCTTCGAGGTAGATAATGACCAGTGCGTTTTTGAACCGGCGCATGTATCTGATAACATCCCGGATGTGTCCTGCTTTTTCCTGAATAACTGTTTCCTGCATGTTTCAAGTATTGCGCTTGAAAGAAAAAGTGTCAAGGCATGGAATAAATGCAGCCGCAGTAGTCCTGTCTGTAAAGACCATATTCTGCACTTATATCTCTGCTGCGTAAAAAGCCGCCCTTTTTCTTAAAATCAGAAGGAAGATAATTAACGGGAAATATCCCGTCAAGTGTATAGCCTATATCATTTATCTTTTGAGCATCTTTATGAGGACTGATGGAAAGAGTTGTAGCAAAAAAATCAAAACCATTTTCACTTGCATACTGAGCTGCTTTTTTCATACGGAGTTCATAGCATCTGCGGCAGCGTTCACCTTTTTCTGCTTCATGTGCAAGTTCAGGTTCATTTTTTGTATTCACGGCATCAAAAAATTCAGAAGTAATATAAGGGGCTTCAATTAGTTCTATGTCTTTGGCAAGAGGATAACGGAAAAGAAATTTTTTCAGTTCGTCGAGTCGTCTTTCGTATTCTTCCTTGGGGTGAATGTTAGGATTATAATAATAGATGGTAATTTTAAAATGCTGGCTCAGTCGTTCAAGAACATGAGAGGAACAGGGAGCACAGCAGGCATGCAAAAGAAGTTTGGGTTTTAAATTTTGTTCAGAAAGAGATGCAATAATATTTTCCATCTGCAGATTGTAGTCTTGTTTTTGTGCCATGAAGAAATAATATCACAAAGAAAAAAAATGTGCCACCTGAAAAACTTCCAGATGGCAGCGCGCGTGACTTGTATGTGTGGTACAAGTGAATTTCCAAAAAGATCTGGATTTTATCACGCAATTATATGTTAAGGCATAAATAGTAAGATGAGAATAATCCTGCACTTATAGTTCAAAAAAAATCTTAAAGAGAAAGACCAGGTTTTTATCTGTTCCAAGAAAAAGAAAAAAGTGATAGAATGACTTTTATGGAAGTACATATTTTGGAAGCTCCGCTTGATTTTGGCGGCATGAGACATGGAAGTGATATGGGACCTTCTGCAATTCGTCTTGCAGGTCTCCGTTCAAAGCTTGAAGATTTGGGACACAAAGTTATTCTTACAAGAAATTCCTTTAATATTGAACCTCAGGAATTTGCTGATGTTGGTACAAATCCAAAAGCAAAATATCTTGGGCCGATTGTAAGAACCTGTTCTTCCATTGCTGATGAAGTTTCTTCAGTTGTAAAAGGCGGTGGATTTCCACTGCTGCTTGGTGGTGACCATTCCATAGTACTTGGTTCTCTTGCAGGCCTGGATGATGTTTACCGGGAGAGTGGAAAAAGACTCGGGGTTTTGTATGTAGATGCCCATGGAGATTTTAATACTGTAGATACAACTCCAACTGGAAATATTCACGGGGAGTGTCTTGCGGCAAGTGCAGGTTATGGCCTGTCTGACCTGGTGAACCTGCATCATGATGGAAGAAAAGTGAACCCGGAGAACATTTGTTTTGTGGGTGTGCGTGACCTTGATCCCGGTGAAAAAAAACTCATGCACGAAGCAGGGGTGACTGTTTTTACCATGAGTGATATTGACCGCCATGGATTTTCTGCTATCCTGAAAAAAGTAAAATTGTTTTTTAAGACCAGATGTGATGTTGTTCATATCAGTTTTGACATGGATGCCCTTGACCCCACTCTTGCTCCCGGAACTGGTGTTCCTGTTCCAGGTGGATTAAATTACCGGGAAGGACTTATGTTAATGGAAGAAATGTGTTCACTTAAAATGGTTAAGTCAATGGAAATTGTTGAAGTGAATCCAATTCTTGATGTGAGAAATCAAACTGCCCTTATGGCAGTGAGTCTTGCAACCCGCCTGCTTGGAGAAAAACTTTACTAGAATAAGTTTTTATTAAAGCTGTTCCAGAGTGGTAAGATGCTTTTCCAATTTTCCGCTGATGATAAAATCAGTGAGTGCAAGCTGATCCAGATAGGACAGGGTGCAGTCAAAGGTTGTGTAGCGGGAAGTGTACTCAAGGGAGAGTTTATGGGGAAGCACAATCCAGGAGGAATTTATACCCTTGTCCAAAAGATGACGGAAAGAATTTAAGTAAATAACCTTATCTCTGATATCATGCTGCTTAAAAGTTCCGTTTGAACCTTTGGAAGTATTAGTGTCAAATTCAATAATGTAGCGATAGGGGGCAGCAGAAGCCCAGCTTAGAATTTCTGCCTTACGCTGATCCATTAAAGTTTTATCACCTCCTGCAAGACAATCTGAAGGTGTGACAAATACAAGATTGCAACCGGAAGTAACAAGATAGTCCATGTTAAGACCTGCTTCATCAAGAGGAATTTCTTTTACCTGAATACCGGCATCAAGAAAAACGTGACGTATGGTATCGTCGGTGTCTTCTGCAATTGCAACTGTCGGAACAATTTCCGGGAGGTTTCCCATTACCATGTGTTCCGCTCTGCTCAAAAGACCCATTCCGGTAACCTTGCTGTAGGGGGAATTGATGCTGTTAAGGCGGAGTACATTGTAAAGAAGCTGTTCAATACAGGAACCGACAATTATATTTTCTGTTTTGGCATTTACTTTATGGAAGTTATACATAAAGGCAGAAAGGGCAGTTCTGAAAGTTTCATCAC
>JAEEKM010000107.1 GCA_016282455.1 Treponema sp.
AACGGAGTTCTGCAAGAGAAATGTCTTTACCAACTTCTACACCGCACTTAATTTCTACTCCCATTTCTTTGATGATGTCGATTTCTGCCTGAACTACATCTTTTTCAAGTTTGAAGCTCGGGATTCCGTAAACAAGCATACCGCCTGCTTTTTTGTTCTTTTCAAAGATTGTGGGTTTGTATCCTTTTTCTGCTAGATAGAAGGCACAGCTTAAACCTGAAGGTCCGGCACCGATGATTGCAACCTTCTGAGTAAAGCCGCCCTTGCTTGTGGGGGTGACTACAGGAGGAATGTATCTGGTTTCTGCCTTGAGGTCGCGCATGGCAATGAATTTCTTTACTTCATCTATTGCAAGTGCCTGGTCAATCTTACCACGTGTACAGGCAGTTTCGCAGCGGCGGTTGCATATGTGTCCGCAGATTGCAGGAAGCGGATTGTTCTTTTTAATAAGTGCCAGTGCATCCGTGTAGCGGCCCTGACTTGCAAGATGCAGGTAACCTTCTATACCGATGTGGGCAGGACAGGCAGTTTTACAGGGGGCAGTTCCAGTGTCGTAACATTCGTTCCTCTGATTGTCGCGGTAGTTCCAGTCCCATTTTTCTGGTCCCCATTTTACTGCATCAGGAAGTTCGTGTTTGGGGTACTCAATCATTCCGTTTTTGGTGCAGAGTTTCTGTCCGAGTTTTACGGCTCCGGCAGGACAATATTCCACGCAGCGTCCACAGGCCACACAGTTGTCTGCATTTACACGGGCAACGTAGGCGGAACGGCTGAGGTTTGGTGTGTTAAACAAAAGGGAGGTACGGAGGGCATAGCACACGTTTACGTTACAGTTGCAGATAGCAAAGATTTTGTTTTCTCCGTCAATGTTTGTAATCTGGTGAACGAAGCCGTTTGCTTCTGCACGCTCAAGGATTTCATAAACCTGTTCTTTTGTGATGTAGTGACCGCGGTGAGTTTCTACAAGGTAGTCTGCCATGTCACCTACACCAATACACCAGTCGCTGGGGTCATCTGCACAGCCTTCACCATAAGTTCTGCGGCTTAAACGGCAGGAACAGGGAGAGGCGGCGTATTTTCCTTCATATTTAGAAAGCCAGTGGGAAATATGTTCTACGCTCACTGAATGCTGTTCAGCTTCAATTGCTTTTTCAACAGGAATAACGTGCATACCGATTCCGGCACCACCCTGCGGAACCCAGGGCGTTACTTTTTCAAGCGGTTCACGGGTCATGCGTTCAAAGAAAAGTCCAAGAGCAGGATGTTCTTCCAGCTGCTTTTCGTTCATATTGGTAAACTCTGCACTTCCCGGCACGAACATGGGGAGCACGTACTGTTTTTCATGCTGAGGATTTTCCCAGTTCCATTCAATAAGGCCTACCACGCCCATTTCATAGAGGATTTTTTCAAGATAGTCCTTGTCTTTTCCGGTAATTTTCATCATGCCCTTAATGGTTTCCGGTTTTCTTACCTTCATTTTAAGGGCGATTTCTGCCATTTCATCAGTAACAATTTCTGCAAGGCCCCAATATTCTGGGTCATCGTAAGTGAGTTTCCTGCCAAGACGATCCGTGATTTTCTGTCCAAGTTCCAGAACTAGAGGTCTCTGTTCATAACTGCTGCGCTTTGGGGTATACTGTGATTCCTTCATGAAAAACTCCTTACATCTATGTGATAGTACAACTATCACTCCATTATATACTACTTTCTTTTTGCCGTCAAACAAAAAACTAAAGGTTAAAAACTAATTTTCACCGGCAAGTTTCTGAAGCGTTTCCCTTGCATAAGTCTGTATATGCGAAGGAAACTGCGGGTACAAAAGGTAAGTGAGCATCTGCTGTCCCTTACTAAAGGCAGGCTTACCCATTACCCGGCAGATTTCATAAACTGAATCACATACCGCCTGGGCAAGTTTGGGTGTTTTGGAATCAACTTTTTTCTGAAGAACAGAAGAGAGACTGGAAAGGAAATCTCCGTCAGGGTCAAAGGCTATGCTTCCTGCGTTCTGTACAAGCACTAAAAGAAGGGATGTATCATTCGTTTTTTTTAGAAGACTGGAAATATTTTTTATGTAAGAGAGGCTTCCGTTTTCTGAAGCCAGATGAAGGACGGTTTCTTTGTAAGAGACATCGGTCTGGAAAAAGTTTTTTTCTGAAGTATAGTCCCAGGAGGAACTGCTGCTTCCCTGGTAAAGAAGAGCCATTTCGTTATCAAGAAGAGGAAGCCACTCCCCTTCCCTTGTGCCAAAATCTCCGTTAGAAAAATAAGCGAGCATTTTTTCTGCCATGTCCTCACTTATTGCACGCCCCAAAAGAGATGAGGAAACCTGACCTGTAGTACCGTAAATGCTTTTGTAGTCTCCCACAGTAAGAGGAATAAAAGATGACTGTTTTGCAAAAGAACCGGGATTCTGTTTTACCCGGTATGCTTCTACACTCCAGGCACTGGTACAAAAAGCAAGATAACCAGAATCGGTTGCGTACACCTGTTTCCATTTTTTCTTTTTGTCAAAAGAGCACTGCCAGTTATAGTCTCCGTTCTGCAAAAAACAGCAGGCAGAAGTCTGGTCCGCCAGAACAAGCCCCTGTACAGTAGAAGAAAAATATTTTAGGGAAGTGCCGCTTATGGGAGAAGAAACTGTTTTATAAACGCTTCCGTCTGCATTTTTAATAAGAAGAATTTTGTTTCCAAGAGAATCCATGAGGGCGGAGTTTTCTTTTCCAAAAACATTTGTTGCAATAAGAGGAGCCCCCTTAAAACCTGTTGCAGTCTGAGCAATGGCCCAGGCAGAATAAGCCCTGTTTCCTTTTACAGAACAAAGACCTGCGCTTCCGTCTGAAAAAGAAAGCAGCACTCCTTCTTTACAGGAAGCAAGGCGTTCAACTTTGCCTGCAAAAATGATTTCTTCATTCACTTCGCCAAAGGGGGTAATTCTTTTTGCAATGCTTTTACCTGCACTTTTCTTTTCCATAAACACAAGAAGGGAACCGTCGTTTAAAACAGAAAGTGGAATTTTTACATCCATTTCTTCAAGGTCAAGTTTCCATCTTCTTACGCCGTGTATTCCATAGCAGGCGAGAGATTTTTTTCCTTTAACAAAAACCCTTCCGTCCCGCCCCGCAAGTGGCGCTTCTGTAATGGTAAAGCCTGCATCTTTTTTCCATAAAACTTTTCCGCTTGAATTAAGCATGTTGAGGAAGGAATCTTTTGTAACGGCATAAATTACGTCAGCAATACCTGTACCGACAAAGGGCGAAAGTTTTAGGCCGAAAGATTTTTGCCAGAGTAAAGTTCCGCTGTTTGTAAGGGCACAGAGCATGCGGCCTTCGCAGGGAATGATGTAGCCGAAAGATGTTCTTACCGGAGAAGAAACTGCATTGCCTCCCATGACAGAAACCCAGCCTGGAGTTGCACCGGTAAGATTTACTGTCTGGGGTGCAGGGGTAGACACTTCCTGTGCAAAAGTTTGCAGGGGAAATGGTATGATTAAAAGAAAGAGCAGGATTAGTGCGAAGATTTTTTTTACAGAAGAGGAGTAGATTTCTCCACGCGCTTCGCTTGGTCGAAATGACAATGCGCAGCCTGGTCGGAATGTCAAAACTTCGCTTGGTCGAAATGACAGGGCTTCGCCTGGCTGAAATGACAATGCGGGAATCATTTTATTCATTTTCGCTTCCGCAACCGTTGTGGGTAAATACTGCAAGGCTTTCTATATGATTTGTCTGCGGGTAAAAATCCAGAAGATAAAGTTTTTCAAGTTTATATCCTGCACGGAGTAAAAACTTACTGTCGCGGGCCTGAGTTGCACTGTCACAGGAAACGTATTTTACTACGGGAATCTTTTGTGAACAAATCCACTGGCAGACAGCCTTTTCCATTCCGAGTCTGGGCGGGTCAACCACAACGGCATCGTATTTTCCATTGCGCTTCATGCATTCTTC
>JAEEKM010000108.1 GCA_016282455.1 Treponema sp.
AGTGATGGTAATATTCCCAATAGGAAGACCTGCACTCTGCAGCATGGCACGTACCAGTCCTGCAAGCTGGGCATCTGCGTCACGGCAAAGCTGCTTTTCGTTTTCCCGGGCAGTTTCCTTCATTATCATTTCGATGGTGTCAAAAATTTCCTGGGTTGTAATGCGCTCGGAAAAGAACTGCCAGCTGTCGAGGTTGTCGTCAAACACTTCCTGTGAAAGAAGTGCATTTTCCAAAACTTCTGTATGGGGAAGAAGGACTTCTGCAATTTTTCCGTCTTCTGAAAAAGAGAGCATTATTTTTGATACGTCGGGAATGCCAATGCGGAGCGTAGCCCTGAATTTTACAAGACTATAATATGTAGATTTATTTGTATTCTTCCTGACTTTTTTGGTTGAAGCAATGTCAGAATAATTGTACTTGAGCACGGTGAGTTCTGCCACTTTCTGAATCTGACTGTAAAGGGCCTGCTGTTTTTTTTCTGTCACCACAGTAGTAACATGCTTCCATAAAAACCATCCGCCCAAAAGCAAAACCAGGCCTGCCACTATGGGGAGAGTAATCTTAAGCCACAAAAGAGAATGTTTTCTTTCTTTGTCCATGTTTCCATTATACTACATTGGTGAATAAATGACAAAGATTATTTTTCTCTTGTTTTTCCACCAAATATTCCTTATATTTTTAAACAAAGATTTATATTGGCGAGGTGCGCTTATGGCAGAAAAACAGAAAGGCGACTGGAAAAGATTCCTTAAACCTTCATTTTTAATTCCCCTGATTCTGATAATTGTGGTTGCAGGTGCATTTGCATCAAGCATCTTTGTAGTAGACCAGGCAGAACAGGCGGTAATAACCAGATTCGGCAGATATTACAAAACTCTGGGCCCCGGACTCCACACAAAGATTCCCTTTGAAATTGACAAAAAATTTATAGTACCCGGAAACAAAGTGGTACAGACAGAACAGTTCGGTTTTAAAACAACCAGAAGCGGCATTTTAAACCAGTACCAGAACAACATTACAAAAGAAAGTACCATGCTCACCGGCGACCTGAACATTGTGGACGTAGAATGGATTATCCAGTACCGCATTGTTGACCCCAGGGCATGGCTCTTTACAGTGCAGGAAAAAGAACAGACAATCCGTGACATAAGCCGTTCAGTGATTAACACTCTGGTAGGCGACAGGGCGATTCTTGCAGTAATGAGCAGTGAACGAAGCAACATAGAGAATCTTGCCGTTGACATGATGAATGAACAGTTTACCCAGCTTGGAATGGGCATAAATGTTTTTGCAGTAAAGCTCCAGAACATAGTACCTCCCGCAGGAGTACAGGATGCCTTCGAAGACGTGAACAAGGCCATTCAGGACATGAACCGCTTCATCAACGAAGGAAAGGAAAGTTACAACGCAGAAATTCCCCGTGCCCAGGGTGAAGCAGACAGGCAGATTCAGGTTGCAGACGGTTATGCCGCAGAACGCGTGAACATGGCAAAGGGTGACGTTGCCCGCTTTAATGCCGTTTACGAAGAATACCGCAAGGCTCCTGCCATTACACGGGAAAGACTTTATCTTGAAGCAATGGAACAGGTCTTTGCTTCCAGCACGGAAGACGGAAAGAAACCCGCACTTATTGACAGTGAACTTGACAACATGCTCCCCATTAAAAATCTCAGCAATGGAAAGAACTAGGAGGCAGATATGAAAAAGACAACAAAAGCATACGTAACATTAGGTGCACTTGTTCTTGCACTCATTCTCTTTCTTGCAGCAGGACCTTTCTACATTGTTAACGAAGGAAACCAGGCAGTAGTTATCCGCTTTGGTCAGATTGTTGCAACCCGCACAACCGCCGGTCTTTATATGCGCATTCCTTTTATTGATACCATAACCACTTACCCCGCCCGCATACTAAGTCTTGACGGAGACAATGCCCGCATTCCAACAAAGGAAAATCAGTTTATCATCGTAGACACAACAAGCCGCTGGAAAATAAGCGACCCTGCTCTTTTTTACCAGTCATTTAAAACCCTTGATGCCGCCTACAACAAACTGAGTGACGTGATTGATTCTTCCACAAGAACAATCATCACAAGAAACAGACTGAGCGAAATCGTACGTTCCAGCAACATCATCAACGACCAGAGTGCAACAGAAAACTCACAGCTTGCAGGCATGGAAGAAGGTGACAGTGCTGAAATAGAAGCCCTGGTGAACATGAACTCCAACAATGAAGTAGTTCTTAAAGGAAGAAGCCAGCTCTGTTCAGAAATGGCAGACGAAGCCAGAAAGATGGTAGGTGAATACGGCATTGAACTCATTGACATTGTGCCCCGTCAGATTAAATACTCAGATGAACTTACACAAAGCGTTTACAGCAGAATGATAAAGGACAGAAATCAGGTAGCCCAGGCCTATCGTTCTCTTGGCGAAGGAAAAAAAGCAGAATGGCTGGGTAAACTTGAAAATGAAAAGAGAACCATTCAGTCAGAAGCCTACAGAAAAAGCGAAGAAACAAAGGGTCGTGCAGATGCAGAAGCCGCAGCAATTTACAATCAGGCATACAGCCGCGACCCCCAGTTCTACGAATTCTGGAAGAGCCTTGAAAGTTACAAAAACACAATGGGCGGTTTTGACACAACCTATTCCACCAGCATGGATTACTTTAAGTATCTTTACAGCCCCAATGGAAAACGGTAGGTAAAAGCATGCAGGAACTTCTCTTCTTTCGTGACGGAAAAATCTGTCTTAACACAACACAAAACCCAAACTCTTTTTCAAAATCCCGCTATGCACAGCGTCTTTCTGAAGCAGGAACAAAAGCGGTTTACCAGAACGGCAGCTGGAATTTTTCTCCCTGGCACTTTACTCAGTCACTGCAGTTGCCGGAAGTGTGCGGAGATGCAGTATGTCTTACGGGAGAAGGAAGAAACGGGAAGAGCCTGCATGAAATTCTTTTTTCTGATGATAAAAATCTCATCATGGAAGAAAACGCCATTGCAAAAAAACACTATGCGGTTGCAAGAACCTGCAGTCTTCTGGAAGAAGCAGTTGCAAAGGGTGAAAAAATAATCATAAACGGAACAGGCGGCATTTTTGTAAGCGACGACTTCTGTGAATTTATTTTTCTTCCAAGAACAATTTATGAAAACTCCGTGGACTGTCTCTCCGGTGAAGAAAGCTGTGAACTTGACGGAGTGAGCATAAATCCATTCCTCTTTGGCATTCCTGCCTTAAGGTTCTTTGAAGCAGACCTCATTTACACAAGCCTTACCGGTGAACATGCCTACGGAAACAAACATCCTTCAGACCACAGGGACGATTTACTGGACACAAACTTTATTCCGCTTAAAAACAAAGTATGGGCACTGGATGAAAAACTTTCTTTCTGGTGTGATAGCTCTCTTTCACAAAGTCTTGCAAAACCTGCAGAACTTCCGCCACTGCCATTTTCTTCACTTTACCGCGAACTGGGACTTACAGAAGACGGTACACTTACTGCAGGAAACGGACTTCTTCCTGTAATCAGAAAATCTTCTGTTTCACAGGAAACTTTTTCTGCAAAAGTTAAGGCAGAAAACGACAGGCGGAAAAAACAACTCAGCACAAAAAGGTGGTTTAGAAAATACCAGACTACATTTCTTGCAGGTGCAGCGGCTTTTGTTCTTGTGTGTTCAATCGTTCTCATGTACACAAACAGCCAGATGCGCAAACGCACTTCAAAAAGCCTCACTTCCACAGAAACCATTGAGATGTTCTACAGTTCACTCAACCTGCTTGACGTAGACAGCGTGCAGAACAGTTCTAAGGGAAGAGAAGCACGTGGCATTGCAAATGTAGTCAGCAATGCTTATGTTTCTACAAAGGCACGTTCTCTTGTTACCATGAACGACATTACCGTTACTCCGGCTTCATGGCTTTCGGAAAACAACGGCGGTCTTTTTAACATGTTCGGTCTTACCCAGTTTACGGTTGACGGAATTAAGAGAAATATTTTCAGGCAGGGTCCTGTAAGAAACACTCATCCCAAAAAACTGACTGAGCAGGACGGAGAAACTCTTACAGACGGAATGACAGAAAAACATCAGGCGGATTATTACCTGGTCTACACAGACGGTGAAGGAAAAATAAAAATCATTTCCCATCAGGATGTAGTTACAGTTACCTACATAAAGAACAAATGGCTTGTTACCGGTCTCGTTCAATGGGAAGGTGAATCAGAAGCATCCTTTAAAGACTTTGTCGCTGACTACAAAGCTGCAATGGAAGAAACAGAAGGAAATGTTACCCACGCCGCAGAAATTCTCCGAAGTAAGTACCGCTGGCTCAGCACAAACTCGGAGATTTTTGACAGCATAAGTTTTGAAGCTAACGCATCATCTTAGTAAAGTTGTAAATAAAATCGTTAAGAACATCAGTATTCCCTTCCTTAACGTCTTTTGAAAGACATTTGCTTAAGTGAAGGGAAACTAGTTCTTTGTTAAAAGCATGAAGGGCGGCATTTACTGCTGCAACCTGAATCATCAGGTCAGGACTTGAAGCGCCTTTTTCCATCATTCGCTGAAGCCCCTTTACCTGCCCCCCGATACGGCTCAAGCGGTTCTGAAGTTTTCTAAAGTCAGCAGGATTTTCTTCCTTAAGTGCCGTAAGACAGCCAAGACATTTCTTTTCCTTTATATTCTGCATAAACTGCTCCTGTAAAAATCTTATACCCCCTTACGGTACCTGTCAAATGTCATTCCCTAAATGGTTATTTATGATGAAGATTATTACTACTATTCCTTTAAGAAATGATTTGAAAAAAAATTGTTAATGTAAAAGGGAAACTGGCACGCAACGGAGTGGCAGCTGACATGGGAGTGGCATTTCATATTTCTCAAATCACGATGACAAATACTTTCTCTTTCGCTATAATAAATGTATGAAAAACACAGAACGAAATGAACTGGCAGTCTGTGGCTTTGCTGCAGTAAAGACGCTTGAAAAAGTAAATCCTCAAAAAATCCAGCGCCTGTATTTTACAGAAGAACTTGCCCCAAAATTCGGTGGTCTTTGCAAAAAACTTGCATCCGAAAAAAAGCCCTACAATCAGGTAAGTGATTCCCGTGAACTTGAAAGACTCTGCGGTTCCGTTCATCATCAGGGAGTTGTGGCAATGATTGCCATGCCTGAAATTCTCCCCCTTACAAAAACAATCACTTCTTCCTGGGCAGATAAAAACGAACACGCCATTCTTCTTGACAGGGTTGGTAACGCAAATAATCTTGGTGCAATTGTAAGAAGTGCCGCTTTCTTTGGAATAAAAAATATCGTCATTCCCCTGGACGAAGCCCAGTCTTCGGTAACCACATCTTCCTACAGAGTTGCAGAAGGCGGTATGGAATTTGTAAACGTGTATTCAATCAAATCCATTCCCTATCTTTTAAGCGATATGAAGGGAAGAATGCTCCGCATTGGAACTGCCATGGACGGAAAGCACAGCACACAGGAACTGTCTAAAATAACTGAAGGAAAGGCTTCCATCATTGTTCTTGGAAACGAAGAGCATGGAATAAGTGATGACGTACGCAAAAACTGCGACTTCTTAGTTTCCATTCCATACAGGGGTCCTGGAAAAGACGGTAATGGTCCTGTAATAGACAGCCTTAATGTTGCACAGGCCGCCTCCATTGTCTGCTATGAACTTTCAAACTAAGGTAAGTTATATGAAAAAACTTTTTCTTTTTGTAACCCTTCTTTTATTTTCCGCAAATTCTTTTGCAGAGGTTTCTTCCGCAAGGGAAAAATGCATTACAGAAACTTCTTCTTCGCCCTACACCCTTTCCCTGCCGGTAGACATAAGCGTTGGTGTCCTTTCGCTGGGAGCTTTTACTGCAGGTTCCCTCATGCAAAAACTGGTTCCCCTTCCTGCCGTAAGTGAACTTGATTTGAACCCTTCAAACATAAATGCACTGGATGCATATTTTATTCAGCCCTATTCAAAGCCTCTTGATTTTACGGGAGACCTTCTTCTTTACACAAACTTTTCGCTGCCGGTTATTCTTTTTGGAAGCCAGTGGCTTTTACAGAATCTTCCTTCAAAAGAAGTGCTGACAGTGGCCCTCATGTATGCAGAAAGTTTTTCGCTTTCATGGGGCATAAAAAACATTATGAAAGTTTCCATGCACAGGGTAAGGCCATACATGTACACTTCCACCTGGGACGAGAAAGCAGTTACTAAAGGCTATGACTATGAGTATTCCTGGCCAAGCGGACATTCCACCGGAGTTTTCATGGCAGCAACTTTTGCTTCTACAGTATTCTGCCAGTACTACCCCGACTCGGTCTGGAGAATACCAGTGATTGCGGCAAGCTACACAATTGCGGCAGGAACAGCGGCACTTCGCATGGCAAGCGGTAATCATTTTTTTACGGATGTTCTAACGGGGGCTTTACTGGGTTCTGCCTGCGGATTCCTTGTTCCCTTTGTTCACCAGGTATTGCCTAAAAAAAATACAAGTCTTTCGGTTGTGCCGGGAGCAGTAAACGTTCACATTGCACTATAGGGTCAGCCTAAAACTGAATCTACAAGTTCTTTAAACTCAGGATCCAGAATTATGGAAGAAATTTCAAGATCTTTTTTTATACTGAAGATTCCGTTTTCTTCCACAATGGGTTGCATTTTTTCTTCTTTTAATTTTTTCTCCGCAAGAAGAGCTTTTTCAAAAAGCCCGTGGGGTGATCTTTTTATTTCATTTTCAGCCATTACTCACCCTCCTCTTGAGATTCCCATTCATCCAGGGAAGAAAAATCAAGCGCAAGAACAGGAAAGTTTTCTTCTGTTTCAATGCGTTCACGGTCTGCAGATTCATCAAGCTCTTTTATCATATAGTTTATCTTTAAATATTCGTCAAAAGTAATTTCTTCTATTTTGACAGGATTTTTATTTTGAGCAGAGTCTTCTGTGGGAAGAGTTTTTCTTTCTGCTTCTTCTTCCACAGGTTCCAGTTCCCCTACACTTTCCAGTTCTTCTATTTCATCATCGGCAAGATCAAGGGGCTCAAGTTCTGCGGCACCTTCGTCATCTATGCTTTCAAGTTCTTCAATCTCCTCATCCCTACTGACGTTTGGAATGGAAATCTCCGTAACCTGTCGTTCATAATCTTCATCCACAGATTCAAGCATTTCCACATCCTCTCCGTCATCGCTAAGGACAGGAAGATCTTCAACCACATAGGAGGGGAAACGGCTGGGGGTAAAAGCATCCTTTGAATCAGTAGTAGCAAGAATCGGAATACCGGAAGTTTTATCCATTGCGGCAACAGTGGAAATAAAATGCCAGGTTTCATCCATGCGGGCATCAATTTCAGTACTGTATTTTTTTCCGATAGAACCAAGATCTTTTTTAAACTCTTCCGTAAACTCAATTCTGCGCTGGGCGAGTTCGTGAGAAAGAACTTTCCAGTCTTCAGTGCTGCGTCTGTCAATATAGTCGCGTAAAAGAGCAAACTGTAACTTTCTGATTTTTTCAGAAATGACTGCAATGGGGTCCCGCTTTAAATTCAGAATAAGAAGAACTACAAGAGAAAAGGAAACATAAAGATTGAACAATAAAAACATTCGTGTGAGTTTTGAAAGTTCAAGGTCTGCTTCATTACAGACAAGTCCCATACAGATGTTTTTAAGATTCCTGTTCTGGCTGAACATAATGTAAGTTGATTCAGAAGTTTCACCGTCCATAAGGCGCTGCATTCCAAATCGGTTTACATTCCACAAGTCTTCTATGCGGGCAAGCATAAGATTCTGAACGAGAGTAGAAAGATTAAAGACAATACCCTTGTTTCCTACAATTTGTGCCCTTTCTCCGAGTGCAATTACATCATTGCGGTTAAGGTAGTCCACAAAATCATTTACGGAAAGATAGAAAACAAAGGTTCCCCGGTGTGCGGTATACTGGTCAAACAGTGGGTATGAAAAAACAAGGCGGTTATGTTTTCCGTCAAGATAGAGGTGACAGCTTTCCATGATTGTTCCTACAGAATCTGCCACAATACCTTCGTCGGGGGCTTCAATTATGTAAAAAGGAATTTCATTGAGCATGGGATAGTCTTTGTAGAGAACCTGCCCCTTTACAATTCCTTTTTTGTCATCTTCGTAAGTGCTGTAATAAATTTTATTTCCGTCGTTTTCTATAAGGCGTATGCCGTCCAGATAATTCAGGCGGACAAAAAGATATTCAGACAGGCTCTGACGCATGCGCGCATCTTCTTCGGAAACTTCGGCTTCCATAAAAGAACTGACGCTTTTCTGAACAACAAAGTCTGCAAAAACTTCGTTTACTTCTTCGAAATATTTATTGAAAGTTGTTGAGATTAAATCGCTTTTGGCATTGTAATACTGAATGCGTTTGGGCTGGTACAAATACATGCTGGCCAAATCAAGAATACCCTGATGGAAGAAAATGACTCCCAGACCAAAGAGAAAACTTGTAATCATCAGACTAATAATCACCTTCCGGACCCAGCTCACCTGCGATTTCCTTCAAAAAAACTCGGTATATTTTACCATAAGTTAGCATACTTTTCTAGCACCTGTCTTAATTATTGTGGGTGACAAATACTGACAGAAGTAAAAGTTTTGTATATAATTCCCCACATGATAATCAACACAGGCGGCAGGACGGATACTGTTCAGTATTTTTCTCCCTGGTTATTGAACCGCTTTAAGGAAGGTTATGTTCTCTCCAGAAACCCCATGTTTCCAGAAAAAGTTACCCGCTATGAACTTACCCCGTCAAAAGTAGACTGTGTGGTTTTCTGCTCAAAGAATTATGAGCCCATTTTACCCCGGCTTCATGAAATTACGGACCGCTTTAACACCTATTTTTTTTACACAATCACCGCTTACGGAAAAGACATTGAACCCGGAGTTCCTTCAATAGACCAGAGCATAGACACCCTGCTTAAGCTTGAAAAACTTGTAGGGGCAAAAAAAATCACCTGGCGCTACGACCCCGTTCTTCTTACAAAAAAATATACCATCCAGCAGCATCTAATCACCTTCGGGCATATGGCGGCAAGACTTTCCGGTCATGTAAGGGAATGTGTCTTCAGTTTTGTAGAACTTTACAAAAAACTTCAGTTCAATTTTCCGGAAATGCTTATCCTCACAGACGAAGACATGGAAGAACTTGCAAGGGGAATGGGTCAGATTGCAAGAAAAAACCGTCTTGTTTTAAAAAGCTGTGCTACCAAAAGGGACTACAGTGCCTACGGAATACTTCCACCAGGCTGTATGACTTTAGATATTCTCGGCGATGCAAATGACGTTAAGTTTAAAAACCTCAGGCACAATGGAATGAGGCGCTTCTGTCACTGCATTACCAGTCACGACATTGGAGCCTACAACACCTGCATAAACGGCTGTAAATACTGCTATGCAAACAGCGACCACGAACAGGCAAAAGAGAATTACAAAAAACATAATCCTCTTTCTCCCCTGCTCTTTGGAGAACTTAACAAAAACGATATCATTCAAATCGGAAACCAGAAAAGTTTTATTGACGACTCAAACCTTCAGGCCACTTTGTTTTAATTTTTTGTAAGGAGAATTATATGACTTTAGAAGAAAGGGCAGATTTTGCCGCATCACTAAAAAAACAGGGAATGTGTAACTGTTCACAGGCAGTTGTAAAAGCCTTTGAAGATTTACTTCCTCTTCCCAACGACTCAATGATGAAGCTGACTGCAGGTTTTGCCTCAGGAATGGGCTGCATGGAAGCAACCTGTGGTGCCCTGATTGGTGCAAACCTTACCGCAGGTTTAATGACTGGCGGAAGGGGAACGGTAAAACTTGCAAGGGAAATGCTTACTGCCTTTAATGAAAAGTGCGGTGCTACAATTTGCAAGGACTTAAAGGGTCTTGAAACGGGAAAGGTTCTCTGCGAATGTGACCAGTGCGTAAAAAATGCCGTTCTCATTGCAGGAAAATTCATTCCGGGTCTTGAGTAATCACTTCAAGTTTAAGGTAATATCTTCCTTTGGAAGTTTTTCCCATGAAAAAAGAGTGAGGGCCTCCTTTAAGGAAAGCGGAACATTCTCTTTTGTAAAAGAACAGAGATGCATAATGTATCCGATCAGTGCCTCTGGTGAAGTGTGACTTCTGTAATATTCCATGTCGCAGTCCCTGTCTCTTTTGGAAAGGCGGCGTCCGTCTGCAGAAAGAAGAAGGGGGATATGGAAGAATGACGGCGGGGTAAGGTCCAGCAGGCTGTAAAGATAAAGCTGTTCCGGAGTTGAAGGAAGCAGGTCACGGCCACGCACCACCTGGGTAACTCCCATTTTTGCATCATCTACCACAACTGCAAGCTGGTAGGAAAAACTTTTGTTTGCCCTCCGGATTACAAAGTCTCCGCAGTCCTCCCTTAGTGAAAAAGTTTTTTCTCCGTAGTGGCCGTCTGTAAAATGAATGATTCTGCTGTCGGCTTCCAGTCTGTAAGAGGGGGCTTTTCTTTTTCTCAATTCATTTTTTTCGCTGTCAGAAAGATTTTTACATTTGCCTGAGTAAGGGGGCGCTTTTTCGTGAGGTGCAGTAGAGGAAAGTAAATCTGCCCTGGAACAAAAACATTCGTAAACTTTTGCTTTTTTACAAAGACTTTCGTAGGCTTCCCGGTAGGCTTCATCTCTCTGTGACTGCAGTAAAAAATCATCCCACTCAAAGCCAAGCCATTCAAGGTCTTTAAGAAGATTTTCCGTGTATTCTTTTTTGCATCTCTCCCTGTCTAAATCTTCAATCCGTAAAACCCATGAAGCTCCAGTTTTTTTTGCAGACAGGTAGGACAGGAGGGCCGCATAAATGTTTCCAAGATGCATTCTTCCGCTGGGCGAAGGAGCAAATCTTCCGGTTTCTGGCATAAAGTTACTCAAAGAAAATGTAGTCTGTAAAATAAACTCCGCGGATTTTTCCAAGAACAAACCGGGAGTTTAAGAGAGAAAGCAGTTCTTCCTTTACCTGCTTTTCGCCTTTTTCCTTAAGTTCTTTAAGGGTTCTGGAAGAAATGTATTCTGCAATAATCTGTTTTTCCTGCACTTCTTTCTGATAAAGTTCTTCCAGTAAAACACTGTCTCCCTGAGGGTAAGAAAACCAGGGGGTGACTATTACAAGAGTTCCGTTTGCTTCATCTGAGTCAGGTTTGGTAATTGCACGAATCTGCCCAAGATCTGTAAAGGTATCTACGGAAGAGCCTTTTTTTCTGCTCAGGTTCACTACCTGTTTGGGTTCCGGGTCTGCATTTCTCCAGCGGTCAGAGAGGGAATCTTTGTTTGACACAAGAGCAACCGCCGTTCCAAAAG
>JAEEKM010000109.1 GCA_016282455.1 Treponema sp.
CAGAATTCAAAAATCAGAAAAACATAGAAGGTGAAGAAATTCAGGCAGACAGTATTCGTGTAGAAAATCCGCCCAAACCGGAAATGGGAGATTTAGGAAGCCCCATGTTTGCCTTTGCAAAAACCTTCCGCTTAGCACCACCTGTAATTGCACAGGGAGTTGCAGAAATCATCATCAATGCCGCAAACAAAGGTGAAAGTCTTGGCGGAGAAAATGTAGCTGCCTTAGGAACATTCCTTGCCGCGGGCCCTTATGTAAACGTAAAGCTCAACAAAGCCGCTGCAGTAGGAAGCGTATTAAAAACAATCCTTGAACAGGGAGAAAACTTCGGTTCACTTAACGAAGAAGGCAAAGCCCCTCTTGCCGGCCAAAAAGTGATGGTAGAATACTCAAGCCCCAACACCAACAAACCACTTCACTTAGGTCACATGAGAAACGACGCACTCGGAGAAAGTGTAAGCCGCATCTTAAAAAAAGCAGGTGCCGACGTATTCAGAACAATCATCGTGAACAACCGCGGAATCCACATCTGCAAAAGCATGCTTGCCTACAAACTCTTCCACGAAAAAAACGGGGACACACCGGAAAAACTTGGAATCAAGGGCGACCACTTTGTAGGCCAGTGCTATGTGGAATTTGACAAATACCTTAAAGGCGAAAAAGACAAGCCCGAAACCGCACATCCCGAAGCCCAGACCATGGCAGAAGAAATGCTTGTAAAATGGGAACAGGGAGACAAAGAAACCCGCGCCCTCTGGGAAATGATGAACAAATGGACCTTAGACGGAGTAAAAGAAACCTACGAAAGAACAGGCGTTGGTTTTGAAAAATATTACTTCGAAAGCGACACCTATCTTTTAGGAAAAGAAGTAATCGACCGCGGATTAGAAAAAGGAATCTTCTTCAAGGCAGATGACGGCTCCATCCGCGTAGACATCACAGAAGCAACCGGTAAAGGAAAAGACGGAGAAGCACAGGAAAAAGTTCTCTTAAGAAAAGACGGAACTTCCGTTTACATCACACAGGACCTGGGAACCGCAGTTAAACGCCACGAAGACTGGCCCTACAACCAGATGGTCTACGTTGTTGCAAGCGAACAGAACTATCACTTTAAGGCACTCTTCTACATCCTCAAAAAACTCGGTTACGACTGGGCACAGAAACTCTATCACTTAAGTTATGGAATGGTAAACCTTCCCAACGGAAGAATGAAAAGCCGCGAAGGAACAGTGGTAGACGCAGACGACTTAATCGACAGCCTGCACGCAGATGCACTCAAGGCAATCAACGAAAGAGGCCGTGACGAAGAAGTAGGAAACGCAGACGATGTTGCAGAAAAAGTTGCCATTGCAGCCCTTCACTATTACCTTCTCCAGGTTGGTCCCGTAAAGGACATGGTCTTTAACCCCGAAGAAAGCCTCAGCTTTACCGGAAACACAGGACCCTACCTGCAGTACATGGGTGCCCGCATTGCCTCAATTCTCCGCAAGGCAGAAGAACAGGGAGTAAAAGAAGACACCAGCGAAGATTCCCTTGCACTCCTCTCTCACGAAAGCGAATGGACACTTGTAAAAGCCTTACAAAAGTTCCCCGCCACAGTACAGAAAGCCGCAGAAATCTTTGACCCCAGCATCATCGCAAACTACCTCTACGAAGTAAGCAAAGACTTCTCCGCCTTCTACCGCGACTGCCCCATCCTCTCCATTGCAGACGAAAACAAAACCCTGGCCGGTGCCCGCCTAACCCTGGCCCACTGCACCCTCACCGTCTTAAAGAACGCAATGAACCTGGTAGTCCTCCCCTTCCTGGAGCGCATGTAACCCATCACGCGGTGGTTGCACATTATACATTACACGGTGGTTGAGCCCATACACTTCGGTGGTTGAGGCTCTCGAAACCACCGTGTACCCACTGAGGCCCTCAAATCAAAGGTGGTTGCACTTCGACAGGCTCAACCACCGCTTTTCAAACTTATTGGACAGTCCCCTCAGTGTCATTGTAGACTACAAAGTGTCATTGTCGGGCTTGTTACGAAGTAGCGGAACGCCCCCGACAATCTTTTTTTTAACCTTGATTTCCCAAAAATCCGTGCTATAATTAACTGTAAGAGGAGAAGAAACATGCTTAGACACCACTATACATTTGCCCCCCCCCGAAAGGTTCAGAAGAACTAACTCTCTCTTATCAGCATCAGACACCTCAAAAATCTAAGGTCTCAAATTTGTGCTTTTCGTACAGCCACAGGTATGTACCTTGAGCACTTTTTTATATTCACAAGAAAACCAAACAAGGAGGTCTTTATGAAAAAGACAACAAAAATTCTTGCAGCACTTCATGCCCTGATTCTTGCTTCATTAAGTTTCATGGCATGTCCGAACAATCCTGCAGGAACCCAAGAGGTACCAACAATCAAAATCACAGGAGTCTATGGAGACAGGGAAGGTGAAGAACTCTCCATTTATTTAAGCACCAGAAACTTCAGTTCCGATCCCACTACCTACGATATTTACGAGGAAGGAAAAGCAGAAAAACTCACCACGGTTACTCTCAAACCCTACTCAAAACACATCTATTTTGAAAAGAACGAAATCTTTAGAGAAGGAACCCACAAGTTCTACGTTATGGCCGGAGACGTAAAGTCAGACACCTACACTCTTGTCATAAAAGGAAAAAGGGAAGTTTCCATCGCATTCCCAACTGGTGCAGGACCTTACTTCATGGGAGACGACATCACTCTCGAAGTGACCTTCACAAATTATGAAGAAACCCCAAGCAGAGTTTACCTGAACTGGACAGACGAAGATGCCGATTCCTTCGGAGCAGACACAGTGGAGTCAAACGGAAAAATCACCGTCACCTTCAACAGCGAAACTGCCTCCAGCAAAGTAAAGCTCGGAGAAAACAAAATCCGCATCGCTTACGATGGAGAAGACTTGAATTCCAAAGGCTCCAACAAGCTCACCGTGACAATTCTTCCAAAAGTTTATATTGTAGCCGAAGATGACCATGTTCATGTTGGTGACAACCTTGACCTTTCTCTTTTTGTGAATAATTACGAAGGCCTATACATTGAAAAGATAAATGTCTACAAGCATAACGGTAACATTGTTGCAGAAGAGGTAAGTGTTCAGGACGGCACAATCTCTTTCACAATCCCAGAAAACTTCGAACCCGGTGAATACACTTTCTATGTAAGAGATTATCTTACAAAAGGCAGAGATGATGAAATGGGAAAGAGCAACGAAATCACAGTCTCAGTTTACCCCAAATTTTATATCCATCTGGAAGACCCGGAAGAGAACACCTTCAAAAGGGATGGTCAAATTGAACTCTGCGTGGACTTAGCAAAATCTTTGGGAAATCCTACCAGCGTAAAAATCGGACCGCGTCTTTGGAGTGGTGGAAAAGACATCTCTCAACAGGTAGCAAATGCAAATACTGGAGCAACCTACTATGATAGCGCATCAACAGAATGTGAAATTACCGGCGGAAAGATTTCTTTTGGTTTGTTCAATGAAAATGCAGATTGCGGTGACTGGTACTTCTATGCACAAATTACAGTTGACGAAGAGCCAGTTTACTCAAATGACGTCTTAGTAAAAGTAGTGCCAGCAGATAGCACAGAGCCACAGATTAATATCTCAATAGAAGAAACAGAAGTGGCATCTGGTTCAGTAATACATATCAAGCCTGAGTTCAAGAACTTTGAACAAACACCAGAAGCCGTAAGCGTATTCTTCTGCACCACTTATTGGAGTCAATTAGGAGCTGCAACTCCAGAAAGATACAAGCAATTTCTTAGTCCTATGGGTTCAGAAGATCCAACAGAAGGTGTAACGATTGCCGCAGACGGAACCGTGTCTTCCCGCACAAGTTATATCTGGTATTATGAACCCAGCACAGACACATACAAAAAGTACGCTCTGCCAGATGATGCACCAGAGAGCGCAGAAGAATACACTATAACCGCAGACACGAAGAAAAATGGTCTTTATCCAATCTTCGTAATGGCAAAGACAACTGTAGACGGAGAAGAAAAAATCATCTTCTCAAACTTTGTATACGTGAAGCTTATTCACTATAACAAATATATCTAATAAAAGAATTTCTTAACCCAAAGAAAGCCCCGGCAAAGAAAAATCTTCTGCTTGCCGGGGTATTTTTTTATTGGGGCACTTCCCTCTTATGACATTCATCCCCTTGCTAGAATCGCGTGAAAGCCCCTCCCACAAAGGGCTACTCCGGGTTCCGGCCTTCCGCCTCCAGTGCTGCGCACCAAGCCCTCCATATCCCGGCCCCGCATCAATGAGAAGAAGAAACATTCCTCACAATTCTGAAACCATAAGATTCTCTGGAAAGTCCTATTGCATCAAACTCCTGCTTCCAATACAGGGAATCACATGTATCATTCCATCCGCTTCCCATTCTGCAAAGTTTTGGTTCCCCTGTTACCTTCAAAAGTTTTTCTGCAGGTGAATCATAAAGGGAGAAACAGATTTCCCAAATATTTCCGCTCATGTCGTAAAGCCCCAGTGCATTGGGTTTCTTTAATCCCACTTCATGAGGACCATAACCTTTTTTTCCAGAAACTCCTCTGTCACTGGTACTCACCCCACCGGAACAGATGTTGTAAATATGCCAGGCAAAGGGATCCCTATCTTCATTTGACCAATTGTCAGGCCTTCCTTCCATTCCGCTAAAAGGTGCAGTCCAGGCCCTAGACTTGGGGTTTCCACCTTTTGCCGCAAATTCCCACTCAGCACAAGAAGGAAGCCTGTAACCGTTTGCATCTTCAAGAAGTTCCACATCCGCATCGATTATGTGTCCGTAAGTTCTCTTATCAAGCCAGCCGTGAATTCCTTCTTTTGTGGAATTAGTGAGCTGCCTCACAGAAATTTTGTAAGCAGGATTAAGCCCTTCTTTTTTGCTCAGCTCATTGCAGAAAAAGCACATGTCATAAATGTTCACGCACTCAACAGGACGAAGTTCCACTTTCTCCCCATCTGCAATCTGGTAAAATTCCTTACCCTCAGAACAGTCTGAAGGAGAGGGATTCAGTTTAAAAAGAATTCCAGAAATCTCCGCATAAGCATCTTTCATAACCTCGTAGTAAAGCTGCTGGGTCACCTCGTACTTACTGATGATAAAAGGATTTATGGTGATTGTCTTATGCTCAAAGACTCCATCCCAAAACTCAGGCTCCGGTTCAGCACCAGACACAGTAACAGGAACTTTCGTTGCATAGGCTTCTTCTGTCTTAGGAAGATTCAGAAGAGACTGCTTGGGAGGAAGAGGCTTCGTCTTGGATTTTTTTTTCTCTTCAACGTTTTCTGCTTTTACAGAACGGCAAATTCTGAAAGGGTTAAAGTCATAAGCATTCCCTCTGTCAAAGCTCAAAACATGATTCTTTGCAATATGATCAATCTTACTTACCCAATCATATCCGGAACCATCATAATAAATATTTTTCCCCTCATTAAATTTTCCGTCAAAGCATAATTCGTTAACAGAATCCATGTCGGGAACAAAGGAAAGGGAAAGAGAATCTTTCTTGCTCTTTGCATAGTACCATTCAACGCCGTTAAGAAGCCTGTAGCCGGATGCACCTTCCTTTATGTATACATTGGCTTCTTCTATGACACACTCCTCTTCAAGAGTTTCAAAATTGAGCCTCACTTCAATATCCAGAATATCAACCTCGTAAGCCTTTTCCAAACCTGTCATTTCGCTCAAGGCATTGCAAAAAAGAATGGCATCGCAAGTTTGAACTTTGCAAATATTTTTCTTCACGTCTTCTTCATAGCCATAAGTATTTTCCAATCTGATTTTCTGATTAAGCTTGTACTCATTTCCGTTGAAACATATCTTGTAGTTTTCCATCACACGGTTGTATAAATCACAGGAAACCAGATTTTGGGAAATGACAAAGGGAGAAAGGGCTATTGTCCTGTGGGATTTGTAAATTGCAGAAGCAAGGTTTTTCTCTTCATCCAAAAGTTTCTCCGGCAATATCCTAGCCCCCTCAGGACCTGTTACATAAAGCTCTTTCGTTCCAGGAAGATTAAATAAGTTATCTTTTGCAACTTCAAACTCCTTCCAACTCTTTTTCTTATCCTTCGCTGATTTTTTTTCATTCATCTTATCAGCTTTTTTATTAGCCTGAATTTCTTTTTCTGCTGCCGACGAAACATCAAGAGCAATTCTTAAACCCACGTCCCTGCTTGCTGAAGTAGAAGAACCTCCACCCATATCAGTAAATTTCGAAATAGCAAGTTTCTCTTCATTGTAGGAAACACTTGGACGATTATAAAAGGAACCACCCGCTTCCCCAAAGGAATCATAAAGGCCCCAAGAGGCTTTCATGTCCGTATAATAATCAACAGCATGTGAAATTGTGCTTTTCTGATAAATTTCCCTTACGTTTCCAGTCATGTCGTATATGCCAAGAGCATTTTCTTTCTTAAGGCCAACCTCATGTAAAGTATCACCAGAATTTTCTCCGTGCCATGCAACCGAATCAATGTCACCGGTATCTGCACCGCTATATCTCCACTTCCATTCAGGAGAATCTACGTTTCCTCCACGGGCTGCGAAATTCCATTCGATATCTGTGGGAAGACGGAATCCATTTGCACCTCTGTTCACTTTTATGTCCGCAAAAGAGATTGAACCCTTAAACAAATAACTGTTTAAGATTTTCATGTTGCTCATAGAATACGCAGGTTCTCTTCCTGTCTTAAGGCTCAGTGCATTGCAAAAATAAATCGCATCAAAAAGAGAGATTCTGCTCACCGGAAGATGCATCTCTTCATCTCCAGAAGGGGTTGCATTCAGCTCATATTCAGTTCCGCTGATTGTAAGCTTCTCCCCTTCCATCACTTTTTTATAAAGTTCCCGTGTAACCTCATAACGCCCGATTGCAAAAGGACTTAGTGTTATTGCACCTCCGTCACAATCTCTTTTTTTATAGTAGGCATCGCTATCGCAAGTGGCATAAACCAGTTCTGTTTTTTCAAGATTAAATATTTTTTCAACTGCAACTTCACCTTGTTTCCATTTTGATTTTTTCTCCGGTGCAGGACTAGGCTCTTTGGAAAAAGAAGCAGGAGGATTTTTTCCCACTGAACGCACAAGCCGAAATCCTGCAAAACTTGAACCTTCTTCAGCTCTCCTCAAAAAATCTTTAAATGAAATTCCTTCAGGTTTATCATACCAGCTTCCGCCACGAATGAGTTTGTATGTTTTGCTCTTGTCAAAATTATCGGGAATTTTCCCTGTCCAGTCTGCAAAACAGGTTTCGCTCACATTTCCGCTCATATCGTAAAGCCCCAGTGCATTAGGCTTTTTAAGACCAACCTCATGAGTCCATCCGAACCAGACAGATCCTTTTCCTATGCTGTTGGGTCCATACCAGGAAACTTTTTTCCAATCGGTATTCTCTCCGCTGAACTTATAGTTCCATTCAGGGACATCTGTTTTTCCACCCCTGGCCGCAAACTCCCATTCCTCTTCTGTAGGAAGCCGATACCCGTTTGCTTCAGGAAGAAAAGTTACATCGGCATCAGTTATGTCATAACC
>JAEEKM010000110.1 GCA_016282455.1 Treponema sp.
AGCTCCAGGAACAGATTATTACTGACCCGGACAGCGTGGACATTCATGATGTAACCACAGCCATGGCAAAAGCCCAGATGTCACTTGATCTGGCCCAAACCGTAATCGACCGTCTGGTAAAAGGCTGGCAGGAAATCTCTCAGAACCGCTGATAATTTTATATGACAGAATCTGAAAGTCATGTTATAATAAACCCTAGATAAGAGTTTAGGAGATTTATATGACAACAGATGAAGCAATGGTTCGCCTTAAAAAAGGCAATGATAAGTACCTCCTGTCACTAAAAAATGATAGCGATATTTCTCCCGCCCTCAGGGAAGACACTTCCGTAAACGGTCAGCACCCCTATGCAGTGGTTGTTACCTGTTCCGATTCCCTTGTTGTTCCAGAAGACATTTTCATGACAGGTCTTGGAGAACTCTATGTGGTTCGTGTTGCAGGAAACGTAGTTGCAGAAAGTCAGCTTGCAAGCATTGAATACGCAGTAGAAAACCTTCACTGTCCGCTTGTGCTTGTTCTTGGCCACACAAAATGTGACCTGATAAATGCCGCAATCTCCGGTAATGCAGAAGGCCGCATAAAAGTGCTCACTGACGGAATTTTAAAAGCCATCGGTTCAGAAAAAAATGACTACAAAGCCGCCTGCCTTAATGTGGAACAGAGCGTAAATGTAATCAGCAGTAACCTTCACGTAGACAACGAAGAATTTCTTGTTCAGGGTGCTGTATACGATGTAGAGGACGGTCACGTAGACTGGCTCTAGTGGCAGAAGAGGTGGCAGATGCTGAACTGGAAACGATTGCTCGGAATTGAAAAGCACACACCCTTTGTGCAGGAGTATTTTGATAACTCAAATGCAAGGTCAGGTACATATCTTGCGGCAGTTGTAATTCTCCTTGAACTCTGGATGATAGCTTCTCTTGTCATTAACCTCTTAACAGGCTCAAAAATCCGCACTCCTGTTTGGATTGCCCAGCATCTAACCGCCTATCTTTTACTCTTAAGTTCTGCTATTGTAATGCTCACTTACAATATTCTTTACATTCGCGGCAGAAATCCCAGTTCCACTACCGGAAGAATAATTCAGTATTTTTTTGCCATAGTCTGTCTGGGCTTTGGCATCTTCATCGCCTATCTGGATTACGCAAAAAGTGAACAGGTACTCTGTTTTGTAACAATGGAAGTATTTGTCATAGGACTGCTTGTCTGGAGGCCCTTAGTCTCCTTTGTAATGATTTTCTTTTCCTTTGAAATCTTCTATTTTCTTACCCTCACACAGGTTCCTCACTCCTACGCAACAAACGTAAACCTTACGACTTTTTTCATTGCCCTTTTCATGATGAGCCTTAGCCTTTACAACAGAAAAAGAACCGAGGCCGAAAAGGATGAGTCCCTCCAGCGCATGAACGACTATTTAAAGAAGCGTTCTGTTTTGGATGACCTGGTGGACATTCCGAACATGCACTACTTTAGAAGCAAGGCAGTTGCCTTTCTGCTTGATGAAACCGTAGACATAAATGAAATCCTTTTTCTTTTTATAGACATAGAGAATTTTAAAAGCTACAACGAAAAACACGGCTACTGGGAAGGAAATGAATTCCTTAAAAAAGTTGCCGCCGTTATTCGGGATGTTTTTTCACTTTCCCTTGTGGCACGTTTTTCTGATGACCACTTTGTTGTTCTTTGCAGTTCAGAAGGTGTTAAAGAAAAACTTGATTCCCTGCAAAAACAGATAGAAGAACTTGATTCAAACATGCAGCTGCCCATAAAAGTTGGTGCCTACCGTCCCCGCAACAGAGACTTAGGTCCGAGAACTGCCTGTGACTATGCCCGTTTTGCCTGCGAATCAATCAAGAAAAAATACGGAGTAAATTTCTGTGAATACACTGATGAAATGGATCTGGAGTTCCACAGAAAACAGTACATCATCAACAACATAGACAGTGCAATCAGCAAGGGCTACATAAAAGTTTTCTACCAGCCTGTTGTCTGGTCAGACAGTAAAAAACTCTGCGGACTCGAAGCACTTGCCCGCTGGGATGACCCTGAGTATGGACTTTTACCTCCGGCCGCCTTTATTTCTGTGCTTGAAGAACACCGTCAGATTCACAAACTTGACCTTTATGTGCTTGAAAAAGTCTGTTCACATCTGGGTAGTGCAGAAGAAAAGGGAGTTCCCTGCATTCCAGTTTCCGTGAATTTTTCAAGAACCGATTTTGAAATGATAGACATTGCTTCTGCCGTAGCAGAGTTTACGGAAAAATATGGTGTAGACAAAGAGTACATCCATGTGGAAATAACAGAAAGTGCCCTGACAGAAAACGATACGGTTCTGCAAAATGCAATGAGTCACATTCGGGAAGCAGGCTATTCAATCTGGCTTGATGACTTTGGTTCTGGTTACTCTGCCTTGAATGTGCTTAAAGACTATCATTTTGACACAATGAAAATAGACATGAAGTTTCTTGCAAACTTTTCACAAAACGAAAAGACCCGTCCCATTCTCAAGAGCATAATGCAGATGGCAAAAGAACTTGGAATGCAGACCGTTTCTGAAGGGGTCGAAACAGAAGAAGCATCTGAATTCCTCAAGTCAATTGGATGTGAGAGACTTCAGGGCTACCTCTTCGGAAAACCCATGCCCGCAGAAATTCTGGATGCCCGGCTTCGTGACGGAACCTACACTTACTAAAAAATGAAAGTACTTGTTTTACAGCCGCCCCTCATGCAGGTAAATACCCCTTATCCTTCCGGTGCTTACCTGTCTGCTTTTTTCCGTTCTCTTGGACATGACACTTACTGGTATGATTTAAATCAGGCATTTTTTCACGAGATATTTTCAGAAAAAGGATTTTCCCTTCTCTTTGACAAAACTCAGGACAAGGCTCTTTCCATGGCAGAGTCTTTTGAAAAAAAAGGAGACACTTCTTCTGCCTTTGAGTTACGGCGTTATGTAATGCAAAGAAGACAGTGGGAAACTTCCATAGAAGCAATTAAGGCAATTCTCGGTGCTGACAAAAATGGTTCTGCTTCAAGAGAAGAATGTCACCGCTTTATTTTTTCTCCCCACAGACCACAGGGAATGCGGATGGAAAATTTTCTTTCCAATCTTGATCATGAAGCAACTGTAGATGATGCCCGCTTTCTTGCAAGTTTTGCCCTAGCGGATATTGCAGATTACATTACTGCAGTTTTTGACAGGGAGTTTTCCCTTATCCGTTATGCAGAACATTTAACGGTGAGTGAGTCTTCTTTTAAAAAAGTAGAAGAGTCTCTTTCTTCTCCGGTACTGGAAACCTATCTTGAAAAAGTTCTTGAAGATTTTTTTACGGCACACCCCATTAAAGAAAAAACTCTTGTCTGCATTTCCATTCCTTTTGCAGGAACTTTTACTTCTGCCCTTTACACAGGCCGTTTTGTAAAAGAACATTTTCCGGACCTTGCCTTTGTGAGCATGGGGGGCGGTTTTGTAAACACAGAACTGCGTGAAACTGAAGAAAGTGGTCTTTCCTCTTACACCGATTCTTTAAGTTACGACAGGGGTTACGGAAGTTATCTTGCATTTTTTGATGTCCTTAAAAACACTTCTGATTTTTCTCTCCTGCATTCCCTTGCAGAAAAAAAATCCTTTTACAAACTCCGCCTTATTTCTAAAAACAGAGTGTCTGCCATAGCGGAACACGATTCTCTTTATGAAAAAAAAGAAGATGAACTTACAAAATGTCTTGTTCCAGATTTTACTGACATTGATTTTTCCCGCTATCTTTCCATGAGTGATGACACTAATCCCATGCAGCGCCTGTGGACGGACGGCAGGTGGATAAAGGCCTATCTTGCATACGGCTGTTACTGGCACCGCTGTGCTTTCTGCGATGTAACCCTTGACTACGTTGCCTCTTACCGCACGACAAAAGTTCTTCCCCTTTATGCATCACTAAAAAATCAATCTGAAAAAAAAGGTGTGCGGGGCATTCACTTTGTAGACGAAGCCCTTCCTCCAAGACTGCTTTCTGATTTTGCTTTTCAAAATGCTCTTTGTGGAAGTCCTTTAAGTTTTTGGGGAAACGTTCGTTTTGAAAAAAGCTATAACCGGGACACTGCAGATTTTTTAAGTTACGGCGGCCTCACTGCAGTTTCAGGCGGAATAGAAATTGCAACTGGAAAAGGCCTTGCTTCCATTAACAAGGGAACGGACATAAATTCAATCGTTGCTTCCTGCTGTGCATTTAAAGAAGCCGGCATATTGGTTCATGCCTACATGATTTACGGCTGGTGGGAAGACGGAGAGCAGGAAATAATAAACTCCATGGAAGTGCTGCGTCAGTTTTACCAGGCAGGTTTACTTGATTCCTCTTTCTGGCACAAGTTTGTTTTAACCCGTCACTCCAAAGTTTATGATGAATGGAAAAGGGGAATGCATCCTTCCCTGCAGGTAATTGAAAATTCCGGTCAGCATATTTTTGCAAAGAACACCCTGCATTTTAAAGGTGAAGAAAAAAGTGAAAAGTATGGAAAGGGATTAAACGCCGCCCTTTCAAGCTGGATGCATGGAGAAAAACTGAACACTCCTGTGGGTAAATGGTTTTCTTTTAAAACTGTAGAGCCGACTGTAAAAAAAGATTTTATTCATAAGGCCATTGAAGCCTACGAAGAAAAACGTGACCAGTCCTGGAAAAATCCGCTTAACATAGAAAAAGCCCACTGGCTTGGCGGAATGCCTGTTCTGTCTTTTGCAGAAAAAGAGAATATACTTTTTTCCTGGTACTACATGCAGGAAGCAAGAGAACTTTCTTTAGGTAAAAGTTTTTCAAAAGAAAAAGCCTCTCTGTTAAAAGATTTTCTTCTCTCCCTTTCTCCATCTTCAAGAAAAGAAGATAGGGCAAAAAAAATCTATGAGTCCTTTTCTGATTCAGAAAAAAAACTTTTGTCTTCTTTCAGGGGGCAAGGTCTTGTAGAAGTGTCTCTGCTAGAGTCACGAAATCTGCTTCCAGAAGATTAGTAAATTTTTCTTTAATGCTGTTTAACTCCTCTTTTAGAGAAGAAAGCTTATTGTCCTTTCCGCAGAAAACAATTTCTCCAAAGCCCTTTTCCCTTTCCTGTTTTGCTTCCAGATTGTGAATCTGCCTTACAGAATGAACCGAAGGGTGAAGGGAAATTTTTTGCAGGTCCTTTTCTTCTGCAAGGGGAATCTTCAGGTTACAGACAGACTTCATTTTCTGTACGTTCACTTTTTCTCCAAGAGCAATGCGCACAAGAAGTTCCAGAACACTCATGCCCAGAGAAGAAGCGTAACTTGAAGTCATGCCGGAGAGACGGGGATTTATTTCTATTATGTACCACTTGTTTTTGCTGAATACAAGGTCTACCTGTGCAATGCCAGAAAACTCCAGCAGATCTGCAAGGCGATGCATTTCTTTTTCAAGAGTCTCCAGCGGAAAGTTTTCTTCCTGCAAAGGCCCAAGCTTTACTCCCTGTCTGGGGCTTGTAATTCCGTATTTGTTTACAGAAAACATAAGCGGCTTCATCACGGTGTAGTTGTTTTTTTCTCCGTAAATTTCAACTCCGCACTGAAGGCCCTGAATGTAAGTTTCAACAATTTTATCTGACTGATTTTTACCCGAAGAGAGAAAGGCCCATGCTTCTCCAAAAGTCCTGCACACTTCCATGCGGTAAGAACTTACCCCCGCAGTATCTTTTATGACAAGGGGAAAGTCCATGGAAGAAAGCCGGGTTTTTATGTAATCTTTGTAAGCATTGGTTTTTATTTCTTTATTTCGTCTTTCTGCCCAGAAGAGGTCGTGGTGCACATAAAGGGCTTGTGGCAAAGTGAACCCCTTCTCTGAAAGAAAAAGATGTGTCCTCCATTTGTTAAAACACAAAAGTGAAGTTTCTGCAGGATGGGAAAGAACTTTTACTCCCTTAGAGGAAATTATTTCTGCCGCA
>JAEEKM010000111.1 GCA_016282455.1 Treponema sp.
CTGGAAGTACAATGCCTTTGCCGCAGGACTTTTTGCAAGGTACGATTTTGAAAACAACAGGGCAGTTTCCTATTACGAAAGTCTTCACCGCGGACAGTTCGGTACTTCTTTCATGTGGCAGGATTTTGGTTTCCATGCCGGAGCAGACGTGTCTTTTGTAATAGGAGATAAAATCGGCAATAATCCTTACATTGTTCCCTTTACTGCTGATTTTGGCGGTGAGTGGAAAATCGGTGCTTCCATGCGGCCACTTACCCTTTGCCTTAAGGGCGGACTTATGTCAAATGTTTCCAACAAGAGTCTTCTTGAAAGACAGAAACTTTTTGCCCTTCAGACAGAGCTTGATTCAGAAGTTACGGACTGGTTTGCAAACTTTAACATAAGCATTCCTGTTCTTTCTTCCTTTACAATTGATACTGCAGTTTCTTTTGTAAACTCTGCCTTTGGTAACGGAGACTGGGTTGTAAACTATTCTCTTGCAAAAGCAACAGGTCTTTACCAGCTTGTTCAGACAGAAAGAAGTCTGCTTGAATCAAATCTTGCAGTTGCCTACACCTGGAAGTGGTGCACCTTCTCCCTGGGCTGGCAGGCCTACTGGCTGACTTTTGTTCCCGAAGACAAGGATCCCTTTGCCCTTACCTTCAGCTTTAACATTCAGGATGAAGACGGAGTATGGGGAGCAAATCTTCTTGTTAAGGAAGCACTTGGGGATGGCGTAGACTATGTTCCTGAAATAAATGTAGAAGGCTTTTACCGTTTCCTCAGCAACTTCCGTCTTGCACTGCAGGTACAGGATGCTGTAAAACTCTTTATGGGAGCGGACAGAAGTTATGCCTCTTCTGCATATCTTTCTCATGCAGGCGGTGTAAATCTTCTTGTAAGATTCTTCTTCTAATACTGATATTTGATTTTTAAGAGGTGATAGTATGTTTGAAACATTAAAAAGCGGCGGACCTTTGATGATTCCCATTCTCCTTTGTGCGGTGATTGCAGTTTTCATCATCATTGAGAGAATTGTTTATTTTATCGGTGTGAACAAGCGTGACAAAAAACTTATGGAAACTATTCTTTCTGACCTTGACAAAAGGGATTATTCTGCGGCAGAAACTGACTGTGCCGTTGCAGGAACTCCTACAGCCCAGGTAATACGCACTGCCCTTAACCATAGGAATCTTGACGAAAAGCATCTTCAGGAAATTGTTCAGACAAAGATGGATACAGTCATTCCTCAGTTTGAACACCTGCTTACTGCTCTTGGAACAATTGCAAATGTTTCTACCTTGCTGGGACTTCTTGGAACAGTAACCGGTAACATTAAGGCATTTGGTGTACTGGGTGGCGGCGGAACTATGGGAGATCCAGCCCTTCTTGCTTCCTCTATTGGTGAGGCTCTTGTTACCACAGTGGGCGGTCTCTGTGTTTCCATTCCATCCCTTATTTTCCACAGCATGTTCAATAATATCGTGAACCACAGAATCCGTGACATGGAGGCAAGTGTTTCCGAAGCCATGCTCAGCCTTAACAAAACAGGGGTTCTGTAATATGAGGGTTTCCAGACGCAGCACCCGCATTGCAGGAGTTGACCTCTCCCCCATGCTGGATGTGATTTTTCAGCTCATCCTCTTCTTTCTTGTTTCCACAACTTTTGCAGCCCTTCCCGGAATCAGCGTGAACCTGCCTGAAAGCAGTACTGCCCAGAGTACGGATGCAAGTGGAATTACCATTACAATAGAAGATACCGGTCGTATTTTTCTTGATGAAAAAGAAACAAGCATGAAAGAATTAGACGGCCAGCTTTCTCTAGTTGAAACAGGAAGCATAGAAAAGGACAAATATCCTGTGAGCATTGCGGCAGACAGCAAGGTTACAAACGGCACTCTCGTAGAAGTGTTTGATTCTTTGCGCCGTAATGGTTTTTCTGCAGTGAGCCTTAGAACAACAAATAAATGAGGCAGTTAATGACTACTGGTTTTGAAAAGCAGAGTTCCATAGTAAGTTTTATTCTCACCACACTTTTGTTTATTCTTTTTGTAGTCCTGTGCTTTACCGTTAAGTTTGAAACAAAGCCTGTCTACAAGACCATTCAGATTCAACTTGCAAGTACACCTGTTTCTGAATCAAAGAAAAATCAGAGTCAGGCAGAAAGCGCTCCTGTTGCAGAAGAACCGGTTCCTCTTGTGGAAAGTGTATCTGAGCCCGCTCCTGCACCTGCACCTAAACCAGCCCCTTCTCCGGTAAAAAGTGAAAGTGCAAAACCTGCTCCTAAAAAAACAGAAACCAAGCCTAGTCAACCCAAACCTGCCCAGATAAAGACGGACAGTCCCAAATCAACAGAGACTTCCCCCTGGAAAATTAAAAAGAGCGTAGAGGAACTTCAAAAAGAACAGGCTTCTCAAAAGAAAACTTCTACCTATGATGATTCTGTCTTTGACAACGCAGAGACTGCAACTTCTTCTTCCTCTTCCAGTGTAAAAGCTTCACAGAGTCAGAGCGGATTTTCAGGAAGTTCAGGAACTGCCGCTTCTTCTTCAACTGATACTGCGGTTACAAGCACCAACAGCGGAAACCGTACCACTCAGCAGAATGCAAGCAGCCAGACTTCAAGTAAACTTGCCCAGGTGGCAAACCAGAACTTTTCCACAAGCATAAGTGAGAACGTAAAAAGCAAGACTACTGCAAAGGTTTCTTCTTCCAGCGGAAAAACTTCTCTTGTCATGAACGACGGTAAGGCCAGGGAACTCCTTCAGCCTGCAAAACCTGTAATCTGGATTTCTGACGAAAATGCTTCCCTTGTGCAGACTTCCGTTACAGTGCAGATAAGTTTTCAGGTACTGGGAAACGGCCGGGTTACCATAAGCGGCATTTCCTTTAAGCCGGAGTCACTGCTTCCCCTTTCAATCCGGGATGAAATAAAAAGTCAGATTTCTACATGGCTTTTTTCAGAAGACCCTTCGGGAGCACAGGCAACCGCTTCGTTTGAATATACCATCGAGGTAAGGTAAAAACTCCCTTTTACAAAACTGCCTTTCATACCCTTGCTACATACCGTTTTTTTCAATATAATTAAGGTTATGATGCAGGGCGTGGAGGCCGTGGCGTTTGACATTGACGGAACGCTTTACCCAAGCTGGAAACTCTACCTGGGTATGACCGGCCATTTTTTTAGCAACATTTCATTTTTTCTCGCATTCAATCGTGTACGCAAAATCCTTCACGAAACCGCACCCCTGCCAGACTTTTATGAGTATCAGGCACGTCTTCTTGCAGAAGATATGAAAATCAGCGTAGAAGAAGCCCATAAAAAAATCAATTCCATAAGCTACAGCGGCATTAAGAATTTTTTTGAAGGAATAAAACCTTTCCGCAATATGTATTCATCAATCAAGGCAATGAAGGATGCAGGCTTAAAAATTGCAGTTCTTTCCGATTTTCCTCCCGACCAGAAAGGGGATATCTGGGGAGTAAGGGAGCTTTGCGATGTGTGCATGGGAAGCGAAGAAGCTGGTGCCCTTAAACCTTCAATCTACCCCTTTGGAATTCTTTCGCAGAAACTGGGGGTTAAGCCGGAGAATATCCTCTACGTTGGAAACAGCATAAAGTATGACGTGAGGGGTGCTAATAATGCCGGTATGAAAAGTGCCTATCTCCTTACGGGGTTAAGGGCTCTCTTTCATGCAGACTTAAAGGAAGCAGATGTTTCTTTCAGAAGCTTCAAGGAACTTGAATCGATAGTTCTAAAATCATAAAAATAAATTAATTTGGGTGGGGAATAAAAAGTGGGAGCAGGAATCACATTGGGAATCATTCTGGGAATTATTGTTTCTGCAGTTGTTTCTGTTGCAGTAACAATGGTCTTTCAGAAGTCAGACAAAAATAAATCTGGTCTTGAAAAAGTAAAGCGTTACGCAGATAAAAGGCAGAATGAGTTTGATGCTTATTTCCGTGAAAAGGCAGACAAAATTACAGAACTTGCCACAACTCTTGAAACAAAAAATATTCAGGCTCAGGCTGCCGCAAAAAAACTGGAACAGCAGTATGAGCAGACCGCCCGTTCAACCGCTTCTCTGGAAAAACCCGCCCAGGAAGTTCATGCCCTTTATGAAAAAATAAATTCCTACGACACCATCATTAAAAGCCTTATGGAAATGACTGCCGCCGTTGAGCAGAATCTTCAGAAGGTAAAAAACGAAGCCGGTATTGTAGACAAACTTAACACCCGTCTGGACAGCCAGCAGAAAGTTGTTGATGCCATTGAAAGAAAAGTTCCGGAACTCATGCGCCAGTTCTCTGAAAAAAATATTGAACAGCTTACTGCCGTAGGTGGAGACCTTCTTTCCAAATACGAAGGCCGTGCTTCTGAAATTGACACCAGTACAAGCCGTGCCCTTGAACAGTATGCGGCCCTTATGAAAAAAATCGAAAGTGACATTAAGGGAGCCTACACCGCTGCAGAACAAAAAGCCCGTTCTCTTGAAGACGACAGTTTTAAAAACTTAAAGAAGCAGTCTGACGAAAGAACCCAGCGCTGCATGAATGAACTTAATTCCCTTACAAACCAGCTCTCTGCCCTTATTGATGCAAAAGTTCAGGATGCACAGGAAAACATCATGCGTCAGAGTGACCGCTTTTCCAATGCACTTTCCGAGATGGATAAAAAACTCAATGCAGGTCTTACCCAGAAAAGTCAGGAACTTGCCCAGATGGTACTTGATGAAACAGGAAGTGTTTCTGACAGGCTTGATGAAAGAACTGCAACTCTTGAAAGCGAATACGCAGATAAAATTTCCGACCTGGAAAATTCCCTCCGCAGTGAAATATCTGTTGTGGAAGACAGGGTTTCTGAAAGAACAAAAGAACTCCGCGACATTGTTTCCGGTAAGGCTGATGCACTTGGCACTGACCTGGTAGATAAAGTTTCTGCCCTGGAAGAAGAACTTAAAGAGAAAACACTTGCTTTGGGAAATGAACTTGAAAACAAAGTGTCTCTCCTGCATTCAGACTTTAACAAAAAAACAGACCTGCTTGAAAAAAGTGTGGAAGATAAAGTTTCTGCACTGGAAGAAAATGTGTCTGAAAAAGTTTCCGCCCTTGAAGAAAATGTGTCTGAAAAAACTTCTGTTCTGGAAGAAATGCTTAATCAGAAAACTGATGCTCTTGGAAGCGGAGTTAACGAAAAAATTACTTCCCTCGAAGAAGAACTTAATCAGAAAACAGATCTTCTTGGAAGCGGCATGAATCAGAAAATGTCTGCTTTGGAAAGAGACTTTAACAAAACAACAGAGACTCTGGAAAATAAAGTTTCAGAGAGAGTGTCCGCAATGCAGGTTGACTTTGCAAGAAAAACAGAAAGTCTTGCAGGCGATATTGCAGAAAAAGTTTCCGCACTGGAAGAAGAACTTTCTAATAAAACTTCTGCCCTTAACGAGACTTTTGAAAATACAACAAAAGAAATTACACAGGCCTTCCGCGAAAAAACCGGCGGTATGGAAAATTCTTTTGCAGACAAAACTTCAGAACTCTCCCTCAGCATAAACGGAAAAACAGAGGAACTGGAAAAAGCACTCGAAGAAAAAGTTCAGTCGCTTGAAAGCCAGATTTCTGAAAAAACCGGACTTCTGGAAAAAGAGATTGCAGAAAAAACTTCACTTCTTTCAGAAAACTTTAATGCAACCACTGACTCAATGAACAGGCAGTTTACAGAGAAGAGTGAAGAACTTAATAAAAACTTTGCCGACAACACTGCAAGCCTTGAGCAGAGTTACAATAAAAAGACGGAAGAAATTACCGCCGCCCTTACTTCCAAAACCGTTAATCTTGATGCGGCTGTTAAGGATAATACCAACAGCATTATCAGTAAATTTAACGAGACAACTAAAAAACTTGAGGACGACATTAAGCACCGCTTTAACGAGCTTAACGGAAGTCTTGAAAAGAATACAAATGACCTCAATGTTTCCATCAAGCAGAAGACGAGTGCCCTTTCTACCCAGCTGGATTCAGAAACAGGCAGTCTTGAAAATCAGATTAAGCAGAAAACCGAAGCCCTTAACACGGATGTTCAGAAAAAACTCACTGATCTTGTTGCAAGCGTAAAGACCCGCACTACAGAGGCAACTACAAAATATTCTGAATATGGAAATGATTTTGTTAAGGATGTTGAAGAGCGCAGTTCTCAGCTTGATAAACTTCTTGCAGAAAAAACTGATGCCCTTGATAAAAAGTATGAGGCCCTTACAAGTTCAATGGAAAAGGACTTTAAGGAAAAAACCGATGCCCTTGACCAGAGCATTAAGGCTAAAACAGAAGAACTTGAATCTGCCCTTAAGACTCAGAACTCAACCCTTACCGGTGTCTTTAACGAAACAATTGCAGGCATGAGCCGTGATTTTGAAAGACAGTCCGCAAGCCTTAACACTGGTCTTTCTACAGAAATTGAAAACCTTCAGGAGTCTGTAAATGAAAGGGCTTCTGCAATAGAAGCGGAAGTGAACAGGAAAATCTCAGAAGTTCAGAAGACACTTGCCCAGTTCGCTGCCGAAGCAAAGAAAACAAGCGATGATCTTTCCCGTGCAACTCACGGCAACTCCGAAGAACTTAATCGCGTTCAGCAGGGAATTGATTCTCAGGCACAGAAAATTGAAGAACGTTACAGCGCCCTCTTTGACGATGCAATTACTTCTGCCGACAGCAAAGAAAAATCTGCTTACGAAAAGTTTAATGCCTTAAGCGAAGAACACCTTGCAAAGTACAAGGAAGATTTCCAGCGCCGCGTAGATGAAATGCAGTCTACAATCACAAGGACATTAAGTGACCTTCAGGCAAATGCAGAAAAGATTCAGAGTAATGTTGAAAATTCAATTAAGGAAATTCAGGCTCAGTACGAGCAGGCAGAAACGGTTTCTCATGCCACTGCTTCTAAGATTGAAGACGAAACAAAACTCAGTACCCAGCGTCTGGTTGAATTTAATTCTACAATGAAAAATCAGCTTGCGGAGTTTGATACAACCCTTGAACGCGCCATGAAAGATATTTCTGCAGACTATGATGTTAAGCAGTCAAAGTATCTTGCAGGTCTGGACAAGCAGCTTGAGTCCTACAAAAAAGAAATGGAATACCGCTTTAAGAAGTTGAGCACTGCCGGAAGCGATGTGGACAAACTGGAATCTTCCCTCAGAAAGATTATGGATCAGTCCCAGAAAAAAGTGCTTTCTGATTTTGAAACCTTCAGTGAGAGCATGAAACAGCAGCAGTCAGATTTTTCTGCAAACATAAAGGCTCATGAAGACCAGCTGCAGAATGAACTTGGCGAAGTGGAAAAAAATCTTGAAGAACTCAAGCAGAAGTCTTACGGAGCCGTCAGTTCTAAACTTAAAGTGTTTGAAGATGACTTTACGGAAAACCTCAAGAAACGTGAAGGTGAAATTGATGCTTCCCTTTCCGGATGGAAAGAAAAGTTTGACGCAAAACTTTCTTCCTACACAGATGCTTACGAAGATGCAAGACGCAAACTCGAAGCAAAGTACGGTGAGGAACTTAAGAAACGCCTTGCTGAACTTCAGGTAAAAACTTCTGAACAGGAAGAAAAACTTTCTGCAGATTTAACTGCCCGTCAGAATGAGGTTCAGAACCAGCTGAATGTGGTAGGACAGAAACTGCACGACTTTATTGCCCAGTACAAGGAAGACTTTAAGCAGAACGCCGCTCTTGCAGATGAGGTAATTAAAAAGGAAACTGAAGCCCACAACCTGCGCATGACAGAGATGCTTGAAAAGAACGAAAAAGTCATTGAGTCAAAACTTGGAGAAATGCAGCGGGAGATAACTGAAAAGCAGAACTCTTCTTCTTCTATGATTGAAGCCTCAATGCAGGAAATGTCTACCTGGAAACAGAGGCTTCAACAGCAGTTTGACGAAAGCACAAAAGGTTTTGAAGAACGTCTTGCAAGTGCCTCACAGGCAAGTTCTCAGGAGATTGCATCCCTTGAGTCTACAACCCGTTCCTCTCACGAGCGCCTTAATAACCTTATCCAGAGCATAGACGGTAAGGCAGAAAAAGCTGTTGCCGAATACGAGAAAAAATCCGGTGAAGTAATGACTGAACTGGAAAAGCGCTTTGACCACATGCGTTCTTCTGCAGACAAATTTATTGACGAACAGACTTCCACTATGGACAAAGAGTTTAAGGCCCTGCGCAAGGAGATGAGTGAAAACTCTGCCAGGGACAAAAAGTCTTACCGCGAACTCATTGATAAGTTTGACAGTGATACAAATCAGATTCAGCAGAAGATTGATGAAATTAACAAGGGAATTGCAGCCTTTACTGCCCAGACAGGTGTCTTTGACAAAGCCGCACAGCTTAAGGCCCAGCTTGACGAATCAATTTCTGAACTTAAGGGTCAGCTTTCCGAAGTGGGTGAGTATGCAAAGAGGGTAGATAACCTTAACCAGCAGATTCATCTTCTTGAGGACATGAGCGGTGATGTGAATAAAAAACTCCAGGGTTATGAAAATGACCGCAGCCGCATTGATTCCATTGACCAGAAATTCAGTCATCTTGTTTCCCTGAGTGCCGGCATGGATACAAAAATTGCAGACCTTACTTCTGCAAGCGACGACCTTCTTAACATGCAGGCTCTGCTCAGAAAGTTCCGTGAAGAACTTGCCCAGGTGCAGGAAAAATGTGACCGTCTTGAAAACAAGGGCGATACCATTGACCGGGTTGCAACAGAAGTGGATCAGTCTTTTGAAGGACTTAAAGAACTGGAGAAAAAACTTGAGGCCTGTAACAGTCAGGTTTCTCAGTTCCCCAAAGAAATTGGCGGCGTAAAGAATTCTATTGAAACTATCCTTAAAAACAGTGACAAGGTTAATTCTGCCGTAGAAAAACTTTCTACTATAGATAAGCTTTTGGAAGATGCAGACAAACGTATAGAGATGATAAATGCTTCCCGCA
>JAEEKM010000112.1 GCA_016282455.1 Treponema sp.
GCCTCTTGCGTCAAGAAGATTTTTGTTTACTGAAACTAGAACTTTCTGGCACTGCCCTCCGTTTATAGAAATATTTGAAAGACCGGGAAGAAGACGAAGCAAAGGAATAATTTCTTCTTCACAGACTTTTCTGCATTTTACAAGATCCTCATCGAATGGAATAAAGGATATTTCAAGCGTAGGTTTATTCAGGGCCGCAATAAGAGAAACTTCGGGTTTATTACAGGCAGAGGGAAGTTTTGAATAAGAATGGTCAATTATCTCCCTGCATTCCAATAGTGCAAGATCTGCATCCCTTCCCCATTCAAGTTCAATTTTTATAAGACTTAAACCAGTCCTGGTAACAGAAGTAATGTGTTTAACTCCTTTAAGGGATGCACAGGAAGACTCAAGTTCCTGCGTAACAAGGGAAGTCATCTGTTCTGCAGGCAGCCCCTCGTAAGAAGAGGACACCAGAAGAAAGCGGTTTTGCAAAAGTGGAAAATAACGTAAGGGTAAAACAAAAAGACTCAAAGCCCCAAGTAAAGTGAGCGCAAGAACAATCATCAGGAGGGAAAGAGGATGTTTAACGGAAAAAGAAGTAAGTGTATTTTTCATTTTTTATTCACCACCAGCTGGATATCAGAGGGAAGTTTATTGCCCAAATCATCTGTAATTTCAGAGGACAGGTTTAATCTTATAAGTCCATCATTCATGTGGTTTTCAAGAAAGACTCTAAACGAAACAAAAAACAAATTGTCAGCGGGTAAAAACTTTTCCACCAGAGCAGGTTGCAAAATTCGCATTTCTTCAAGGGAATATGTTTCAATCGTTTTTGCATAGAGAGAAAGACAGGAGTTTGTTGCAGAAAGCGATATGGACTTTAAAAGGGAATGAAGGTCAATAGAAGACGCCTCACTGTTCAGCGAAAAAACTAGATAAAGGGGGATTTCTTTTTCTTCTCCCAAAGGAAAATCTTCAAGACTCAAAACAAGAGTGGAATAATTAGTTTCAGGCATCAAATCAAACACCATTTCTTGCGTAAAATAAAAAACTGCGGACAAAAACTCAGGAGGACATTCTCTTTCTTTATCAAAAGAAATTTTATAAAAAACCGGACTGTCTAAAAGATTCACTTCGAGACTGCATTTACTCCCCCAGGGAATGGAGGAATTAAAAACAATACTTGCCTTAAAAGGATTTTCATTAGAAAACTCAAGACTAAAGGGCAAAGAAGGAGTAAGGCTTATTGAAGAGGAAAGAGAACTTTTTGTCATTGCCTTGTTAAAAGAAAAATCAATTTGCGCCTCTTTTGTAAGATGATTGACTTCTTTTTCAGAAAGAGCAACTTTGTATTCAAGAGCTATAGGGTCTGGTTTATAAAGAAAAATCGAAGAAAAACTTTCTTTAAGAAAAAGATTTTCACTGTCGCAGGCCGACTGAGAAACATGAATCTTATAGCGGGTATTTTCTTTTAAGGGTTCCGTAAAAGTCAGTTTTAACTGAGTACAATCTTCATTCCAGTGTGGAATAAATGCTGCGCCAGGAGAAATGCTTATTGCATTCTGGCTTTGTGAGGAAGACATCTCCTTTGAAAAAGTAAGAACTATTTCTTCCACTTCCTCATTACAGACAGAGCCGTCAGCAAGAGATATTTCTTTTACAAAAGGAAGTTCTTTATTTTTCCTGTTTGAGAAAGTGTAAATAAAATCTCTGGAAAGAGAGAGTCCCTTTTGGCTTTCACAGGAAGCAGATAGAGTAAGTGTATATTCTTTTATTTCAGAAAAACCGTATGGGCTTGTAATAAAAGCCTTAGTTCCCTGATGTTCAAAGTCAAGATTTAAAACTTTTCCGTCACAAGTAAGTTTAAGAGAACGTTCAAGAGAAAGAGTGTTATATGCTTCTGAAAAAACAAGCTCAATTCTATCTTCATGAACCTTACAGGAACTTACAAAAAACTCTGGAAAAAAAGACTGCCTGCAGGAAAAAAACATAAACAAAATAAAGCCTGTAAAAAAAGAATACATTACTTTAGGCAAAAAGCGCAGCATAAATCCTCCTTAAGGTATTGACCCCTTTCATTTTTAATATTTGTTTTACCACCCGAAACATTTATCTGGTAATAAACAGGGAAGTCTCTTTTTTTAATCCCAGTCCAGATAAAAGTCACCTGGTTACCGTTTGGGTTCCATTTAACATTTTCAAGCACAGGGCTTGTTGCAATCAGGGGGAAAAGTAAATAAAGGGAAATGCACTTTTCTACTTTTACTCTTTCTGAAAAAGGTATGCCAGTAGAAAAGGAAAATGAAAGAATAATTTTTTCGTCATCAGGGAATGAGAGACAGGGGACGGTGTCTTGTGGCAAAGGGGAATTATTCAGCGAAATACCTGTTATGGTTAAATAATCTATATCTGGTGTAAAGTAAAAATAATGGTCTCCGTAAAGGGAGATTTTTATTTCGTAGCGCTGCCCTGTTTCATAGTCCTCTTCTGGAAGAAAGACGAACTTTGTAAAACTAGTGTCGCAAGGCAGGATACTTCCCTTGAGGGTGGGAGTAAGTGTAAAGGAACTTCTCGCTTTTTCAAGACTTATTTCTTTTGAAAGACAAAAGGCTATACCCTGTCCGTTACGGATGGAATCAAGAGGGGCCGAAGATAACATAGAATAGGAATCATCAATTTCATTATAGAGACAGGGAGAACACTCTACTAATTTTGCAACATCATTTTCAAAAACAGAATGTAGAAAGGAAGACTGGCTTTTACAAAGGCAAAATCCATTTTGGCTCTGAACTTTTTCACTTAAAGACCAGAAGTAAGCGGTATTCTTTTCCCATTTTTCTTTTGGAATAAGGGTAACTCTTTTAAAATCCTCGGAAAAGAAAATATCATAGGAAGCAGACGGAGAAAGCGAAAAGTTTTCTGTAAAAGAAGATGGGGAAACCGCAGATGAAAACTCGAAGACAAGGGGAACTTTATTTTCCAAAAGAAGCTCTTCTGGAAAAGACACAAGAGAAAAATCCTCTTCCCTAAAGCCATAAGTAAAATTTCTTTTAAGAGTCGAATTGTAAATTGCACCTGTACTTACATAAAAAAAGC
>JAEEKM010000113.1 GCA_016282455.1 Treponema sp.
ACGCCTTTCTTTTCAGAAAAGAGACGGTTTCCTATAAAAACAACTTCAACTCCGTTGCAAAATGCATGACTGAAGGTAATTGTCCTGACTTTTTTTTCTACAGTAAAAGTAACGGGTTTATGCCACATGCAGTTAAAGTCCGTTACATGGCTTAAGTCCGTGCAGCCGTAAAGGGGAATGAAAAGTGTTACCGAATGCCCAAGTTTAACAAGGCTTTCTGAAAGAGAAGAGGCAACATTCTTTACCCCGCCGGCTTCTGCAATACCGGCATACTCACGGGAAACAAGCCAGATTGTCACTAAGACCTCCAATCAGGACGCAGTCTGTCAGTACCATTCAGGTAGACAGGAAGAAGTTTTGTACCCGCAGGAAGATAGCAGGTTACCATAACACGCACGGTTTTAGGCATCATCCCCTGAACATTTGGTTCCTGGGCACAGAAAAGCGCAGTAGCAGAAGTGTCAATGCCTGTGTCAAAGTTTCTTAAGGCAGTGGCCGGATTAAGACAATCCAGGTCGTCTGTAACGGTAAACTGAATGTTCACCAGGTCTTCTGAAGAAACATTATTTCTTGCAAAAAGAGTTTTGCACAATTCTCCCACGGAAGAAATTATTGAGTCCTTTGTATTTTCACAGCAGGTAGCACCACGAATGCTGTAAAGTCGCTTTTCCATTTTATACCTTCCTAACGCAGGGTTTTTAATGCTCCGATTATCTGGGTAAAGTCTCCGCTTTTGGAAAGTTCCTCCAGCTGGGGATATTTTTGTAAAAGTTCACCAAATTTTTCAAGCTGCTTAAGGCTTCTTTCTTCTTCAAGTATTTGTGAAGCAAGTTCCTTTGTTTTCTCTTCAAGATTCTGATTCAAGCTTGCCTGATAGGAAGCATAACTTTCTTTTGCAAGAGTATAAAGGTCAGTGTCAGGAAGACGGGAAGAAACTAGTTCTGCAGAAAGAATTTCTATGCCCTCAAGGTCTGAGTTTTCTTTTGCAATCTGAATAAGATCCTGGGAAGAAATTGTTTTGGGGTCAAGCAGCGATTCTTTTCTGTGCTCAAAAATATAGTCAAGAATGCTCTGGGCTGCAATTTTTGATTTTACCTCATACCAGGAATTAAGTTCCGTCTGATTTTTTATGTCTTCATCTTTTACGGCTTTTAGAATGCGTTCAGGAGAAGCCGTTAACTGAAGGGAAACTTCCACCCTGTAAGAAAAATCAGGATGTGAAGCAAGCTGCATGGAATAAAGGGCAGATGACGGAAGTTCACCGCTTATAGTCTGCTTAACTTTATATGGGGCAAGTGAAAACACACGGATATGGGCATTGGTAGGAAGAAGTTTTTCCCAGCGCCAGAGAAAGGAACCGGAAACAATAGGTTCAGGATAAATACCACCTGTTTTTGAAACCATGACGCCACATTCACCGGGCTTAACAAGAAACTGTACCCAGCCTAAAAGAAAAACTGCACCGGCTGCAAGGAGAAGAATTATGAGGCTAGAAATAAATTTACCCTTTTTCATGGAACCACCCTATCGATATTTTCTGCTTAATACAGTATACTCTTTATTAGCGGTCCGCCGCAAGTGGAAAAGATGAGAAAACCAAAACAAAAAAAACAGAACCAAAAAGAGAAAACCCCAAGACCCATTTTTGAACTGACTTCCCGGGTCACCCTCTTTTTTTTCATGATTCTTATTGTTCTCATCATCCTGTATGTTGCAGGAAATTACCAGCAGTTTATTGACGCAAACCAAAGGCTCATTCTTTATACTTCGGCAATTGTTTCTGCCCTGCTCTTTCTTTTTGCCACAGCGGGTTTTGTAGAAAGCATAGGGCTTATAATTGTTACGGGCAAAGAGAATTTTCCCTGGTTTTACATTCTGCTTTTCTTTCTGACTATGATTTTTTCTGCCGCAGTACTTGTTATTTTACGGGTAATCAGTTTTCTTTCAAACGGACTGTAAAAAACCCTCACTCCCTGTTGAAGAAGCACTTCTTTTTTGATATAATCTGACTGCTAGATTTTCCGTATTTTGGGGAAACTTGCGAACTTAATACTATTTTTTCGAGGTATCGGTATGAAGTACACTGCAGAAGTGGAACACATGTGTCCGCTTGCAAAAGGCGCGTATCACGGACCGGCTCCCATTCCTGAAGAAGGAGCATGGGTTGCCGCAAAAACACAGGAAGACATTTCAGGATTCACACACGGAATCGGCTGGTGTGCACCACAGCAGGGCTGCTGCAAGCTCACACTTAACGTAAAGAACGGCGTGATTGAAGAGTGCCTGGTAGAAACCATCGGCTGCTCTGGAATGACCCACTCCGCTGCAATGGCAAGCGAAATCCTCATCGGAAAAACAATCATCGAAGCCATGAACACTGACCTTGTTTGCGATGCTATCAACACAGCAATGCGCGAACTCTTCCTCCAGATCATTTACGGCCGCACACAGAGTGCATACTCAAAGGACGGACTTAAAGTTGGTGCTTCTCTTGAAGACCTTGGAAAGAACCTCCGCTCACAGGTTGGAACAATGTTTGCTACCCGCAAGACAGGACCACGCTACCTTGAGATGACAGAAGGTTATGTAGAGCAGATTGCCCTTGACAAAGACAACCAGATTATCGGTTACAAGACAATCAACTTTGGTAAGCTCATGGACGCCCTCAAAGCAGGTGTTGATCCAAAAGAAGCCATCGAAAAGGCACGCACACACTATGGCCGCATCACAGAAGACCAGGGTTGTGTAAAGCTCATCGACCCACGCAAGGAATAGGAGGAATAGAAAATGGCAACATTATTTGAAGATTACGAAGGCCGCATTCCTCAGGTGAACAAGGCCCTTAAGGCTTATGGTTTTGCAGAAGGTGAAGCAGGCCTCCAGGAAGCCCGTGACCTTTGCAAGAAGAACGGATTTGATCCCTATGAAATCTGTCAGTCCACACAGCAGATTTGTTTTGAAGATGCAAAGTGGGCTTATGTTCTTGGTTCTGCAATCGCCCTCAAGAAGGGAGAAAAGGCTGGAACAATCAGTGGTTCTGACGCCGCTGCCGCTATTGGTGAAGGACTCCAGGCTTTCTGTCTGCCAGGTTCTGTAGCAGATGACCGCCAGGTTGGTATTGGTCACGGAAACCTTGGTGCACGTCTTCTTTCTGAAGAGACACAGTGCTTTGCATTCCTTGCAGGACACGAGTCTTTCGCTGCCGCTGAAGGTGCTATCAAGATTGCTGCTAACGCAAACAAAGTCCGCAAGAACAAGCTCCGCGTTATTCTTAACGGTCTTGGAAAAGATGCCGCACAGATCATCAGCCGCATTAACGGATTTACATACGTTCAGACAAAGTTTGACT
>JAEEKM010000007.1 GCA_016282455.1 Treponema sp.
CAATCTGGGGCTGAAGCCATACTGCATTTGCAAGACCGGTTTCTTTATCTGCCTCAATGTGAAGGAAGCTGAGAAGTGTTCTGAAACGGACTCCTTCCTGCATGGCACTTCTTATTTCACTTGAGAGGGCGGTCATGTCATCCCGCTTTCTTGTAAAGACATGAATTGTTGCGGCGTTAAGACGGGCGGCAGTGCGGGCGGCATCCATGGCAACGTTACCACCACCAATAAGAACAACCCGTTTACCCTTTAAATCCATTGCCTGACCTTTTGCCACATTCTGTAAAAAATCTGCGGCAGGAATTACATTGGGAAGATCTGCATTTTCTATGGGCATGCGGTTTCCAAGCTGGGCACCGATTCCAAGATAGACGGCATCGAAGTTTGAACGCAATTCCTTAAAGTCAATGTCACGGCCGACTTTTGTTCCGTAGCGGATTTCTATATCACCTGCCTTAAGGATTGTTTCAAGGTCATCATCAAGTTTTTCTTTTGGAAGACGGTATTCTGGAATTCCATAACGCAGCATTCCTCCGAGTTTTTCATGTTCTTCAAAAACAACTGCCTTGTGGCCCATAAGGGAAAGAAAATAAGCACAGGTTAAACCTGAAGGTCCTCCTCCCACAATGGCAATTTTTTTCCTTGTCTTAACATTTGCCTTAGGAAGATTTACAGTTCTGGCATTCATCTGATCTACTGCAAACTTTTTTAAGCCCCGGATGTTTATGGCTTCGTCAATGATTGTACGGCGGCATTTATTTTCGCAGGGGTGCTCACAGACCATGGCACAGGCGGTAGGGAAAGGATTTTTATCGCGGATAAGGTTTATTGCATCTGCAAAACGTTTTTCTTTTATAAGGGCAATGTAACCCGGAACATTTACGTGGGCAGGACACATGGTAATGCAGGGAACAGTCTGTACAGGATGTTCCACACAGCGGCGGGAAGAAATATGACTCTCATACTCGTCTGCAAATTCATTCAGGCTGTCCAGTACCATATTTGCGGCAACAACACCTACTGCACAGTCGGCAGTTTGTGCAATCATAAGGCACATGGATTTCATTTTTTCAAGAGTTTCACTGCTGCCTTCGCCCTTGAGTATGGAATTAAGGAGACGGTCAACTTCTACAAGTCCGTCACGGCAGGGCACACATTTTCCGCAGCTCTGGTTCATGGAAAGCTGGAGCAGAGAACGATAAAGCACAAGCGGACACATTCCTGGCGGATAAGAAGTGATTCGTGTTTTAAATTTATTCAGCACGGTACTCATGCGTGAATTCATGTCACCTTTTTTTGTCAGCCGTTTCATAAAAAAACCGTCCCATGTTAAAACAATATTATTATACTATTTTAACATGAGAATCAGAAAAAACAAACTACTTTTCCTCATTTACGGCAAGAGATTTCATTGTAAACCTGATTTTCTTTTCATAAGTATTGTCGCTTCCAAGTGTCCAGCTGAAAGTGGCTGCACTATCCTGTCCTTCGGATAATCCGCTTTGGGAAGAAGAATCAAAAATACTTTCAATAAAGGAACCGCCATTGTAAGGACCATACCAGAGGGTATCAACATCATCTACACCAAAGGCATTTTTCAGGATAAAGGCAAAACTGTATTCACTTCCATTCATGGTAAAACCGTTGTTTGTTTCTTCAACATTTACACTGTCGTTTGCGGCAGATGCAGCCTGGTCAAGGGTTCCGACGAGAGTATCTATTGCAGCTCCCAGTTTAACTTCTGCACCAGAGGGATTTTCAAGAGTAAGGGTCAGTAAAAGATAAGGAGTTTCATCTTCGTAAACAAAATCCGGAGTCACAGTAAGGGTAAGATTTGGAAGACATTCACTCACCTCTCTTGAAGAAAGATTATAAGTGTAGAATTTTTCTGAGACACCAGTCTCTCCAAGTTTAACGCCGTATTGTATTCCGTCAGCCTCAACAAAAAACTGAAGTCCCGAAGAAGCGAAACTGCTCTCGTACCAGACAGGTTCTGTATAAGTTGCACTGCTGCTTCCTAAAATATCTATTCCGCCAAAGAGTCCTTTTAAGAAAGAAGATTCATCTGCAATAAGGGAATTAAAGCGGTAGGCAAGAGCATTGTCCATGTGGGTTGGCGCCTGGTATTCGTAAGTTGAAGATAGCCTGTAGGTGGTATGTTCCGTAATTGTTGTATAAGAAGGAATTGAGAAAGTTGCACTGTAGGTAAGGGGCGTTACACTTTCATCCTGAGCCCTCACTGTGTATGAGACTGTGAAAGATTTGGCAAGATAGTTTATGTAATAACTATTAGGAAGAGTAATTACATAATTTTCATCCACGCTATAGTCACTCTCACTAAGAGAAGTTCCGTCAGCAAAAGTTAAAGAGGTCTGAGTGATAGATGCTTTTTTGTATACTTGAGGTGTAATTACAATATCTCCTGTACAGTTAAGGCTTGCATAGAGATTTGTGTAAGTGTACTTTTCAGAGTCAAAGGAATTTTTAAGAATCGTCCTGTTGCTGTCGTCAGAAAGATCAGCAGTTTCACTTCCCTTCTGGATGATGGACAGGGATTCAAGGCGGACAGTTTTATCTGCTTCAACATAGACAAGAAGATAATAGGTGTGACTTGAACTCTCGTCTTCTGAAGTAACTGTGATTGTAAAGCACAAAGTTCCGGCATCATCTTCGGTCATGTCAAAACTTTTACTTACACTGTAAGTGCCTTCTGCAAAAGTATTTTCTTCTGACCAGGAAGCATTTGTAATTCCATCTGAATCTGCACTGACATTTACTTCGTTTGTGTGCTTTTTTGTTACCGTAATATTTGCCTTTTCAGAAACTGCCTGCACTTTTAAAGTAAGTCCTTCTTCATCCACTCCGTATGCAGTCCCGCTGTTTGCAATATAGTAGTATTCACTTTCTTTCATTCCATTTTTCCAGTCAGTCTGAAACTGAGAAGGAGTCTCTGATTTTTTTCCAAAGGAAAGTGCATTTAATCGGGACTCAGAATCAGAAGCACGGATTATGTAATAGACGTAAGCCTGACTTACAATTGTTTCACCCTCATTTGAAAAAGTAAACTTAAGTTCTGTCGTACCCACAGGAATTTCTGTTGCAAGGGTATTCCAGGTCTGAGTCTTTGAATAATTTTCCACGGAGTCTGCGGCGTTACCCACAAG
>JAEEKM010000114.1 GCA_016282455.1 Treponema sp.
GGATACCCTGTAAGTGCAGAAACCTACGCCCTTTTCTACAACAAAGCCTTCATCAGTGAAAAAGAAGTTCCTTCAACATGGGAAGACCTTAAGTCATGGACAAAAGACTTTAACGAAAAAAATCCAGGTAAGTACGGATTTATCATGGATGTTGGAAGCGGATACTACACAATCATCTTTACAACCGCAAATGGAAACAGACTCTTTGGCGAAAACGGAGATGATACAAACAACACGAACATCAATACTCCTGCTTCTGTAAATGGAATGAAATTCTTCCAGTCTCTCAAGGAAGTACTTAATGTTCCTGCCGCAGACCTGGGAACTGCAACAACTGATGCCGCTTTCCAGAGTGGTAATGCCGCCATGCACATCACCGGTCTCTGGAATGTACGTGCCTTTGAAGATGCCGGAATTGATTTTGGTGTAGCCCCACTTCCCGCCCTTCCCGGAGACAGCCACAGTGCCTCTTCCTTTAGCGGAACAAGGGCTATGTTTGTAAGTGCCTACACAGATCATCCCAAAGAAGCAAATGAGTTTGCAAGATTCCTTATGAGTGAAGAAATGCAGAAGCTTCGTTTTGACATTACCGGTGCAATGCCATCCGTGAACATTCAGGTAGAAAGCAAATACATGCCCGGTTTTATTGCCCAGCTTGAGTATGCCTTCCCAATGCCTTCCATTCCTGCAATGGGTTCTTACTGGGAAGCAATGGATAATGCCTCAAAGAACATCTGGGACGGTGCAGACGTACAGAAAGAACTTGACGCCTGTAACGCCGCAATTCTTGGAAAATAAAGAGAAGTAGATTTCTCGACTACGCTCGAAATGACAGGCGCTTGCTCGAAATGACAGGCGCTTGCTGGAAATGACGGCAACTGGTCGGAAAAATTTGATAATAACAATAAGGGGTAGATATGCAGATACAACCTGACGGAAGTTCGGAAAAGAAAGTAAAGCTTACGGCCTCACTTTTTATGGGGCTTTCACACATGCTTTATCTTAAGGAATACGTGAAGGGAGTTTTGTTCGCACTTGTAGAAATTGCGTTCATTGCCTGCTGCCCCTTCTTTGTAAAAAAAATAATTGACCTCATTACGCTTGGTTCTCCGCAGCCGGAGCTTCCTGTAAAAATGAGAAGTAATTCTGTCTTCATGCTGATTGACGGAATCTTAGTTCTTGCAGTGATTGCAATTTTCATTGCAGTCTACGTAATCTCTGTGCGCAGTGCATTAAAGTCCTATAAAACTTACTGCATTACAAAAAGATTTTCTACACAGAAAGCAGAGATTGCAGAAACCACTAACAGGGCATTCCCGCTTCTGGGTCTTGCCCCCTGTGTAATCACTCTTTTGATTTTTGTTGTTGTGCCGCTGGTATTCAGCATTGCAGTTGCCTTTACAAACTATTCAGCCCCAAACAACATCCCGCCCAACAATACCGTGGACTGGGTTGGAATGAAAAACTTTAAGGAACTGCTCTTTGGCGGAACTTCCTGGTCAAAGGGATTTGTCCGCATTGCAGTTTGGACTTTAGTCTGGGCAGTACTTTCAACCTTTACCTGTTACTTCGGCGGACTTCTTGTTGCAGTACAGCTTAAGGAAAGCGGCATTAAACTTGCCCCTGCCTTCCGTTTTATTTTCATACTCCCCTACGCAGTACCGTCTGTAATTACAATGCTTGTCTGGAGAAACCTTTTAAACGGAACCTTCGGAACTGTAAACAGAACGCTGCAGGCTTTAGGCTGGCTCAAGGGAACAATCCCCTGGCTTGGAAACGCAAGTCTTGCACAGGTAATGTGTATTGTCATAAACCTCTGGGCAGGCTTCGGATACTTCATGCTCCTTTCCATGGGAACAATGACTGCAATTCCTCAGGACATGTTTGAAGCAGCAAAAATTGACGGAGCAAGCAGTCATCAGATTCTGCGCCACATTACACTGCCGCTTGTTCTTTACCAGACAATGCCGCTTATCATCATGAGTTTTACCCATAACATAAACAACTTCGGCATCATCTACTTCCTTACGGGAGGTGAACCCACGGTAGCTGACAGTACAACCACACTGGCGGGAGGAACAGACATTCTTGTCACCTGGATTTACAAACTCACCATCGGCCTGCAAAAGTACAACTACGCTTCCGTCATAGCAGTTCTGATTTTCGTAGTCCTTGCACCCTTTGCAGTCTATCAGTTCAAAAACACAAAAGCATACAAGGAGGGAGAAGTATGAGAATAAACCAGCATGCAGTAAACCAGATTAACAAAGGCGTTATTACAATTGTCTTTCTCCTCATTTCATTCTTTGTATTCTACCCTCTGGTATATGTTGTAGCAGCGGCATTTGCACCGGGAAACAATATTGCTTCACTGAGCGTTGTTCCTTTCAGTGACGGCGTAACATTAAAGCACTTTATATACCTCTTCCAGAAAACCAATTACTGGCTCTGGTTCAAGAACACCCTGATAATTTCTTTGTGGACAGCAGTGCTCACAGTGATTATCGCTTCGCTGAGTGCTTACGTATTCAGCCGCTTTAAGTTTGTATTCAAGCAGTCTCTTTTAA
>JAEEKM010000115.1 GCA_016282455.1 Treponema sp.
AAGGTGAGCTGGACAATGTGGTCGCTTAATTCATATTTTTCTTCACGGATTCCCTTGAATACATCTTCCAGTCCGTGAGAGACCTGTTCAATTACGGGAAAGCCCAGCATTCTGGAAGTACCTTTTATGGTGTGGAGGTCACGGAGAATTCATGCGAGTGTGTCTTTGTTTTTGGGGTCGTTCCTAAGGGAGATGATGCCTGTGTTTATGGCATCCAGATGTTCCCCTGTCTCTGTGATAAAACCTTCTACAAATGCGTCTTTAGAAAAAACTGGCATAACCGTTCCCTGATGGAGCAGGAGTCCCCGAAAAAACTACGGAAGTATTTTTACATAGTTTTCGCACAGCGTAAGGAAGTAGGCCGGGCTGAATTGCTCCACTATGGTATTATAGCATATTTTTTCTTCTTTGATATAGTCCTTTAAGGATTTTATGCAGGAAGAAAGTGTTTTTTTTCCTTCCTTCTTTAAGCCCATGCGTACCTGCAGCATTCCCAGCTGAAAGGAGGCGGGCCAGAACTTAGGGTTTAGGAGTGCAGCTTTTTCAAGGAGACTGGCAGATTCTCTGTCTTTACCCCTGCCGTTTGAAATGAGGGCTTCCATGTAAAGTTTGTGTTCGGTCTGCTCGGGGCGGAAGTTATGGGCTTTAAGTTCTGCTTCTGCTTTTTCCATGTTACCGGTGTCTATGGCAGAGAGAACCCTGCTGTAAATATCCTTTATGTCCTGGGGAAGTTCCCCCTTGTTTTTGGAGGCGGTTCCTTTAGAAGTGCCTGTTTGTGAAACAATGCTTTTTACAGAAGTAAAGTTTTTTGCAGCAGACGAAGTGTATGTGGCGGAAGAGTCCTGAGGCAGTGAAGAAGAAATGGTCTTTCGTACGCTGGAATGAATCAGGGCATCTTTTTCAATCTCATTCATTCTGCGGTTAAAGTTTTCCCTTCCCCTGTCATGAACTTTTGGTTTTTCTTCTTTTGGTGCAGGCTTTTTACCCGTCATGAGTTCTTTTGTCTTAAGGTCTACTTTTCTAAAATAGTAAACGGAACCTGAGTGCTCTTTAACAAGCGGTACGTCATCTTCACATTCAACGCTTGCAATTTCGTTTACGGAGAGAAAGAGAAGTCCGTTGTTTTTTAGTGTTCCTGCCAGGGTGCGGATGATTTTTTTTCTCAGTTCTATGTCAAAGTAGATGAATACGTTTCTTAAAAAAATTATGTTTACGCTTTCCCTTGCCACAGGGAGACTTTCCATATTACTCAGGTTTAAGTAAGAGGTGTGGATGTGGGCCCTGCATTCATCTGAAAGTTCAAAGATTCCGTCAAGCCTCAGTCCAAGTGTGTCTAAAAGGGAAATGTATTTTTTACCGTCGCTTCTGAAAGAGTTTGTGGAATAAAGGCCTTCGTTAATTACCTTTAGGGCGGCAGTGTCTATGTCTGTTGCATATACTTCTGTTTTAATACCCATGGAATTGGAAAGGGCATAAAGTGAAAGGGCTTCTTCTCCGGTAGAACAGGCTGCACTCCAGATAACTACGTCTTCAATCAGGTGCTGGGGAAGATAGTGTTCCTTTAAAAAATCAAACTGCTGTTCTTCACGGAAAAAATACGTTTCGTTGATTGCGGCTTCGTTTATAAGAAGGGTACGTTCTTCTTCGCTGCTTTTTAAAAGGCGCAGAAATTCTTTTTCGCTTACAGAAAGTTCCTGCATGCGTTTTTTTATATAAACACACATGAAACTCCTGTGAGCTTCATTCACTTCCAGTCCGCTGTAGGATTCTATTAAATCAAAGATTGTCTTTTCAAAGTCTGCCACTTATCTTTATCTTGCTCCTACCAGGTTTTTTACGTAGGGGGCAATGTCGTCAAGGGCTTTTACTGCTTTTACACCACCACACTCAATTGCGGCGCGCGGCATGCCAAATACAATGCAGGAGTTTTCGTCCTGTGCAATGGTCATTCCGCCACCGTCTACAATCTGCTTGCAGCCGTCTGCTCCGTCACGTCCCATTCCAGTAAGAATGATTGCAAGGGTTTTTTCTTTGCAGACTTTTGAGGCACTGAAAAAGAGTTTGTCCACGGCGGGTTTAAGAAAGTGAAGGGGAGGTTCGTCAGAAAGAAGCAGCTGGTATTCTCCTGCTTTACCCGGAACTTCTTCTACTTCAAGGTGAACGTTTGCCGGAGAAACATAGGCGTGTCCGGGTTTAACGATTGTTCCGTTTTCTGCAAGTTCTACTTCCATGCCGGTTGAACTGTCAAGCCACTTTGCAAACTGAACGTCAAAGAGGGAATCTATGTGCTGGGTAACAAGAATGGGCAGGGGGAAATTACTTCCAAGACCGGTAAGCACTGTCTGTACTGCGGCAGGTCCTCCTGTAGATGCACCGATGAGGCAGAGTTCGTATCTGTGGTTTGTGTTTTCAGATGCGGGAATTTCTTCTTTGGCAGCAGAGGCTTTTTCTTCCTGCTTTGCCTGATTCTGTGCCTTGTCCCGTCTGTTCTTTGCATGCTTGTCTGCAATTTCTACCAGGCGTTCACAAAAATCCTGAAGCACTTCTGTTGTCATTACAGAGAAGTCGGGTTTTCTTATGAGTTCAAGGGCACCTGCTTCAATGCACTGGTAACCGATATCTACACTGTCTTCTGTGGAAAAACAAACCACTGCAGGGGCTGAAGTTTCCATGATTTTTTTAGTTGCGGCAAGTCCGTCCATCACCGGCATGTTGATGTCCATGACAATAAGGTCGGGGTTAAGCTCTGTGTTCCGTAAAACTGCTTTTTCTCCGTTTTCTGCAATGCCCACAATCTGGAACCTGATGTCAGTTTCCATAATCTGTTTAATCATGGCGCGTACAATAGCAGAATCGTCTACAATAAGAACTTTTATCATCTCGTTTACTCCACCCCGCACTTTGAAAGTGCAATTATGTCAACCATATACTGAATCTTTTTTTCTTCGAATCTTATGGCAAGAAAACCCTTTTTAATAAGGGCCGAGCCCAGGACACCTTTTGACAAATGGAAAGATTCATAATCCATCTGCAGTACTTTTGGGGTACGCCCTGTTTTTGCAACCAGCACTTCTTCACTTTTTGCAAGCATTCTGGAGGTTTCTGCACCTTGTGTTTTTATGCCGAATACTTTTTCTACAAAGGAATCCAGCGAGAAACTTTTTGCGTGCTTTTCCCAGGAAAGCATCTGTCCCTGAGGAGCATAAAAGCTTTCCAGAATGTCGCTCTGTGGAATGAGCAACTCCAGCCTGCCGTAATTCAGGCAGACAAACCATTCATTTGCCTTCAAGGTCACCCCGGATTTTGTCAATTACACCCGCAGAGTTTAAGATGGGTGCAGTTACGTCGTCGAAGGAGATGGCACCTGAAAAAAAACTTGCATCAGAGTTTTCTGCAAGTTTCTGTGTGGTGACATTGGCTGCATTGCGGAATTCCTGAATGTCTGTAATCTGGAAAGAAAGTTTGTTCTCGTTGTTCAGAATCATGAACAGCTGGGACTTCTGTGCTTCCATTCCAAGAAACTCAGAAACGTCTATTACTGCGTAAGGGTCGCCGTAGCAGTTAAGCACTCCTTTTATATAAGAGGGAACAAAGGGCATAGGGTAAATTTCATTGTTGCGTACAATTTCCTTTACTTCGGAAGAGTCTATTGCGTAAGTTTCATCCCCTGCAGTAAAGACAAGCCAGGTAAGCGACTTATTGTCTTTTTGTGCAGCCTTCTGTGATTCAGACTGAAGAGCGTCTATCTCTTCAAACAAATCCGTGCTCATAATGGAAACATTATACTATATAAATGGGGCTTGTGCAACGAAAAATGTTTGCTTTTCATAACTTTATATTATATAATTGTAAATTATAAGGAGTGTCTATGACGCAGCAAAACGAAGATTTTAAGAAGTTTAATGTGAAGACTTTTTTGTTTTTACTTTTCACCTATGCTTTTCCAGCCCTGACTTATGGTCCTTTTGCCATCTTTGTAGGGGCTGTTTCTGTAAAAGAATATGTTATGACAATTTCTGATCCCATAATGCTGGGAACCGGTCTTGTTGCCATTCTTGTTCTGCCTATTGCATCCTATATGTTCTTTCTTTCCCACATGAGAAAGTATGATGGAAGCGAGGCTTCTGTAGAAAGTCTTAACAAAGTGACTAAAGCCTGGATTATGATAAACATTGGCATTGTGGTGGGCTACTACACCTACCTGGGGCTTCTTACAAATATCCGTGCAGGTCAGAGGGGCTTTGAATACGCAGCCTTTAACGGAGGAAATCCTGTCTTTGCCTTCCTTGCACTTTTGTGGGGAACCTGTTTCCTTTTTTCACTTTTTGGTTTTACAAAATTCCTTGTTTCCGTGGAGCATACCCTTTCATTCCTTCCTTATGGAAAGAAGTTTGAAATAATGAGCATTAACATGCGCATCATGGTGGTTACCTTCTTCCTGGTGCTTTCTGTAATCATGCTTGCGGAGAGTGTGATTGCAGTTCCGCAGAACCTTATAGATTATTCTTCCCATGAACTGCTGCTTAAAAAAATGCTGCCCATTACTCTGGCGGGCGGTGCACTTGGCGTGCTTAATGTTTTCCTTGCCATTTCTGAAATTACCCACGGTATAAATGAAGTAAAATCTTTTACCCAGGAACTTGCCAGAAAAAACTACCGTTCAGAAGAACTTCTTGTTAAGAGCCGCTGTGAGGTGGGTGAACTTGTTAACAACGTAAATGAATTCCGTTCCATTATGAATGAACTTCTTCATGAAATGCAGGATTCTACCAAAGCTTCTACAGGAACTGCCGCTACTTTAAACAAAAATCTTTCTTCTGCAAGCGGAAACGTAAATCAGATTACAAAGAACATTGAGAATGTAAATCAGTCCATGACAAACCAGAGTGCCGGTGTGGAAGAAGCAACTGCTGCCGTTAACCAGGTTATGGGCCACATCAGTGTTCTGAACAACAGTATTGAAGAACAGGCTACTGCAGTAAATCAGTCTTCTGCCGCAGTGGACCAGATGGTTGCAAACATTAACAGCGTGACCCAGGTGCTTATGAAAAATGCAGACGCCGTAAATGAACTGGGAACTGCCTCTGACGAAGGTAGAAACAGTGTGCGTCATGCAGTGGAAATTTCTGAATCCATCATCAAGGAAAGTGCGGGGCTCATGGAAGCAAGTTCAATCATTCAGACTATTGCAAGCCAGACCAACCTTCTTGCCATGAACGCCGCCATTGAGTCTGCCCATGCAGGTGAAGTTGGTAAGGGATTTGCCGTTGTTGCAGATGAAATCAGAAAACTTGCCGAACAGAGTTCTAGTCAGGGTAAGAATATTAAGACCAGCCTTAAAACTCTTTCTGATTCAATTACGCTTGTGTCCCACAGTATTGCGGAAGTGCAGCAGAAGTTTGACATTATTTACAATCTTGCCCAGACTGTTAAGACCCAGGAAAATGTTGTCATGAATGCAATGACCGAGCAGAGTGAGGGTAATAAACAGGTGCTTGAAGCAATGAAGAGCATCAGTGATTCCACAAACTCCGTAAAGGACGGTTCTTCTGAAATGCTTAACAGTGCAAAACAGGTTGTGATTGAAATGGATGAACTTTCCAAAGTGACAAGGAGTATTTCTGACAGCATGGAAATGATTACCGGTAACATAGAGGAAATTTCTTCTGCAATGACTCTTGTTTCTGAGTCTTCGGGTAAAAACCAGCAGGATATTGATAAGCTTTCTGAGCAGATCGGAGAGTTTAAGTTAAAATAAACTTTTGTTGTAATTAAAGATTTTTTCTTCAGAAGTGGTACAAAGTGAACTTGCGGTATCTATATATATTGTATGAATGCCTTTGTTCTAAAAGAAAAGTGCCTTGCTTTTGTAAGAAAAACTGCCGCTTTTGCCCTGGGGGGCTATGAATGCCTCTGCTGCGGGCAAAATGCAGGGGAACTTCCCCTTTGTAAAGGCTGTATTTCTAAGGGGGCCCTTGATTTTATTCCGCCTGGTAAAAGACGGTGCTCAAGGTGCGGTAAACCACTTGTCAGTGAGGGAGGGGGAGAGGATGAAGCCTTGTGTACTGCCTGCCGTACAGTTAAAGAAGAGTCTTCTCCCTTCTGTTATGCAGAATGGGTTTTCCCCCTTTACACTTACAGGATGTGGAAAAAGAATCTTCTTTTTGCATGGAAAAGCGAGGGGGTAAGGAGCTTAAGTCCTCTTTTTGCGGCTAAGGTTTATGAAGCACTTTTGTGTCTTTATCCTGACAGGGATTTTCCTGTTCTGGTTCCTGTTCCGCCCCGACC